>JAOZRM010000052.1:15274-16322 GCA_029940175.1 Candidatus Sabulitectum sp.
CCATCTCATTGATAATACCCAGCTCATAGTCAAGTCGTTGACTTTCCTCTTCTGAGATTTTCCTTCCCTGCCTGCTCTCCAACCCCTCGAAGGCAAGATGGGTCAGATAATCACCCTGATTGCTAAAGCCCTCAGGCATAGGTGCATTGGGAAGAAGGGAGTCACCCTTTGTAATAGAATAATTACACATGTCTGCGATAATGCATGAATTGGAAACAGCTTCCGGGATCCAGCTGAACAGTTTTTCCATTTCCTCCGGTGTTTTCACAAAAAACTCATCAGTACCGAATTTCATTCTGTTCACATCATCAAGTGTTTTTCCCGTCTGAAGACAGAGCAGTGCCTCGTGAGCCCTGGCATCATCCTGTGACAGATAATGTGCATCGTTGGTGGCAACAGGAAGAGCTCCTGTCTCCTGAGCAATCTCGGCAAGCGCAGGAAGAATCTGCTTTTGCTCGTCCAACCCGTGATCCATAAGCTCGATGAAGAACCTGTCCTCACCAACCAGGTTCTGGTAATATCTAACTGCTTCAACTGCCTTGTCCCTGCTCCCGGCGAGAAGATGCTGGGCAACTTCCCCCTGAAGACATGCGGAACCGATGATCAGACCGGAACTGTACTTCTTTAGAGTCTCGTGATCTATTCGAGGCTTGTAGTAAAAACCATCCACATAGCCGATACTGGATATCTTCATCAGGTTCTTATAGCCCTCCTCATCTGCCGCAAGCAGAGTGAGGTGATAATATTTGGGTCTGTTGGAAAAACCCTTTTTTTCCCCTAGATCTCCGGGGGTAAGGTAAATTTCACTGCCAATGATTGGCTTCACTCCTGCCGCACTCATTTTCTCACAGAACTGAACCGCTCCAAACATGTTTCCGTGATCGGTAACAGCCACAGCATTCATGCCGTTCTTTACCAGGAAATCACCCAGCTTGTCGAAACGGATAGCCCCATCCAGCAGACTGTATTCAGAATGGAGATGCAGATGAGCAAATTTCTGAGAACTCACTCTTTTTGCCCGTCTCCGCCGTATGTCTTGTTGAACTCG
>JAOZRM010000228.1 GCA_029940175.1 Candidatus Sabulitectum sp.
CCACAACAAGGGAGTTTTTTGCCCGTGTACAGAACAAACTGCATTTCGCTATTCACGGACACACAGCTCCCGAACTCATTCAAGAACGAGCACAAAGTGACAATACGCACATGGGTCTTACTGCATGGGCAAATGGCCCTTCCGGAAAAATCCAGAAAAAAGATGTTGCAGTTGCTAAGAATTATCTGAGCAAAGAAGAACTTGCTTCATTTGCCCGAATAGTAAATGCTTATCTTGAGTTGGCTGAAGACAGAGCCATACGCAGAATTCCAATGACAATGGAAGACTGGGCTGTGCGACTTGATAAATTCCTGGAGTTTGATGACAGGAATATTCTGACTGACAAAGGCAGTGTCTCGAAAAAGATTGCTTCTGCTTTTGCTGAAAGTGAGTTTGAAAAGTATCGCATTGTTCAAGATAAGTTATTCGAGTCTGATTTTGACAGGGTTGTTGAAAAAGCCAAGCGGATTAAGGACAAGGCATAATGGCTGACTACAGACTGCCTGACTTTGATGAAGCCTCATCATCGCAGATACCGGCTTTGCTTGAGCTTGTAAATATGGGCTATTCATACTTGTCCCGCAGTGAAGTTCGAAGCATGCGTGAGAGCAGCTCGCAGTATGTGCTGCGTGATATAGCTTATTCTGCTTTGCGGTCCATTAATGGCGATTCCGTTTCCTCAAAAAGTATTCGTGATGCCGTGTACGAGTTTGAACAGGTTGATATGAGTGGTGGCGTGTTTGAAGCCTCCCGGTCTGTTTACTCTCTGCTGCTTTCCGGCAGAGCAGTGTCTGAAATGGTTTCCGGCAGGCGTGTTTCACCGCAGATGAAATTTATTGATTTCAAAGAGCCTTCTAATAATGTATTTCATGTCTGCTCCGAGCTTGAAATATTTGAAAGGCATTCCAGGCGGCCTGATATTGTTGTGTTTGTTAATGGTTTTCCCTTTGCTGTTATCGAGAACAAGAAAGAATCTGTAAAGGTTTCTGAAGCTGTTTCACAGATGGTTCGGAATCAGGGAGCCGGGCAGGTACCAAAGTTTTTCCTTTTCCCGCAGATTCTTATTGCCTGCAATGTACATTCTCTGCGGTATGGTACAATGCTCACACCTGAGCGGTTTTATGCCCACTGGAAAGAAAGTGAGTTTTCAGACAATACTGTTGCCGCTGTGGTAAACCAGCCTGTTGATGCTTCTGCTGTTAACAGCATTGCCGGTGATCTGGTGCGCGGTGGTTACACCCAGACTTTTAACAGAGCAGTTACTGCGCAGGATATCGGGCTTTATTCATTGCTTGAGCCTGCCCGACTGCTTGACATGGTTCGCAACTTTATTCTTTACGATGGGTCAATTAAGAAGATTGCCAGGTATCCACAGTACTTTGCGGTGAAAAAGACTCTTGCAAAGCTTAAAACCTTTGATGAGCATGGAAGACGCAATGGCGGGTTGATCTGGCATACGCAGGGCTCCGGAAAAAGCCTTACAATGGTTATGCTGGTAAAGAGCTTGATTGATGACCCTGAAATAGTACTGCCACGGGTGCTGATAGTTACAGACAGGCGCACTCTTGATAAACAGATAAGCGAAACATTTGCCGCATGTAACATCAAGAAAGATGTAAGACGGGTTGCCAGTGCTGCCGAACTGCTTACTCTGATACGCCAGAAAGATCAGCGTGTTCTAACCGCTCTTATACACAAATTTGATTCATTCTCATCAGTGGTTGATTATGTAGACCCGGATCCAAATGTGTTCATTCTTATTGATGAAGCACACAGAACCCAGGGAGGCAAGGCAAACGCTGCATTAAACAGGTTGTTGCCCAATGCCTGCCAGATAGCTTTTACCGGAACCCCCTTGATGAAGAAAGAGAAATCCAGTGCCGCCAAGTTCGGTGGCATTATTGATGCGTATACCATCTCTGAAGCTGAGGCAGATAATGTTGTTCTGCCCCTTATCTACCAGGCAAGATTTGTTGAACAGAAAGTGCAGAATTCTCTGCTTGACCGATTCTATGACAGAATAACATCAGACTTGACTGAAAGTCAGAAAAAGGATCTGCAGAGAAAATTCAATTCTTCACAAATTGTGCTGGAGACCTCACAAAGAATTGAAACAATCGCACTGGATATTCTTGACCACTATTCTGAGTTTGCAGACACCGGGTTGAAAGCTCAGGTGGTTGCCCCATCAAAATACGCCGCAATAATGTTTTTGCGTGCATTTGAACTGCAGAACGACATTCCTGTGGCCGTTATCATCTCTGAATCCGTTGATAAGGAAGAAGACGACAAGCTGCCGGAGCACAAGAGATTAGTTGCTGAATGGCTGGCCGAGGAAAAGCATAAGTATGGCTCTTCTCTTGAGAAGAGAGAACGAATGCTTATTCGAGAATTCAAAGAAGACCCTTCAGGAGTTCGCATCCTGATAGTTGTTGACAAGCTTTTGACTGGTTTTGATGCACCAAGGAATACCTTCTTGTACCTGGCAAAGCAATTGAAAGACCACAATCTGCTCCAGGCAATCGCCCGAGTGAATCGCCTTTTTGACGGTGATGATCAGCATGAGACAAAGGTAAATGGTTTCATCATTGACTACTCAAAGAATGCCAAAAATCTTTATGATGCCATGACTCTGTTCTCAAACTATGACCCTGCTGATATTGATCGGGCTTTGCTTAACACTGATGAGAAGATTGCAGAACTGGAACGGATATACCAGCAGTTACATAGTCTCTTCAACTCTGTTCGCAACAAGAAAGACAATGAAGAATACATTAGAGTGCTGGAAGAAGATGTTGTAGTTAGAGAGAATTTCTACGAACTGGTGAACAAGTTTATCAGACAGTTCTCTGCCTGTGGCATGCTGCATGATTTTGCAAGAAAGTTCGATGGTAGAAAACTTGTTCGATACCAGAAAGACTTGAAGAAATTCCTGGAGTTGAAGAAAATTCAGAAGATAAAGAATGCTGAGGAAATTGATTTCTCAAAATACCGGGATCAAATCAAACGAATTCTTGATAAATATGTCTCATCTGAGTATGTGATAGAGCTGTCAGAACCACTCTGCTTATCGGAAACAAGTGCATTTAACGAATACATAGAAAAAACAGAATACGGCCTTTCCAATAAATCTAAAGCTGAGGCTATTGCTGCACAGACCAAGCGAACCATCAATGAGCACTACCACAAAGACCCTGAGTTCTACGGCCGATTCAGCAAAAAAATTGAGGCTTTGATTGAACAACTGAAAATAGCTCGCCAGGAAGACCTCAGAAGTCTTTTTGACGCTGCCCGGGACTTCCAGTCACAGGTGCAGAACTATGAAGACAGTGATATTCCATCTTCTCTGAAGAGTGAGAAGAAATATCACCCTTTTTACAGAAGCATTGTTGCAATGTTCACTGATCACTCCGTACCATCTGACAAGCTTTGTCTTATTGTCGCCTCTCTTTGTGACATTGTTGAAATTAATAAGATAGTGGACTGGGACAGCAATATTGAAGTGAAAAGAAGAGTAAGCCTGGAAATGGAAGATTATCTTTTTGATGTAGTAAAAGACGAGTACAACATTGCTCTGGAAATTGAGAAAATAGATTCAGTTATATCCAAGTTCTGGGACCTCGCTGTGGAGAACAGATGAGTTCAGCAATGAGCTTTGAACACGGTAATGTGGCCATTGACTACCATCTGATTCTTGAAGAGAGAAAGACCATCGCTGCAACTGTGTATCCAAATGCAGAACTGCTTGTTAAGGCTCCTGTTGATGCAACGCCTGCTGGAATAGAATCTTTCCTTGCTAGAAAGCTGAGATGGATACTAAAGCAGAAAAGATTCTTTGCTCAGTTCAAGAAAAGTAATGAGAAGCAATATGTCAGCGGAGAAACATTCCAGTACCGAGGGCGTTCCTACAAATTACTGCTGCACAGTGGTTGTATCTCTGAAAGAGTATCATTGCAGCACGGCGTCTTGAATGTATTTCTCGCAGGTGCTAAAGACCCATCAATCGCTGGATCTTTGGTTGAGAACTGGTACATTGCATCTGCCCGACGGGTGTTTCCGGAAAGAGTTCGGGTTTGCTCTGCTCTCTTCGATTTCCCACAGGTTCCTGTGCCCGAGGTTGTTCTGCGCAAGATGAACAAGAGATGGGGAAGCTATTCCAGAAAACAAAATCGGATAACTCTTAACCGTGATTTGATAAGAGTTGCCACAAGGTTCATCGATTATGTGATCATTCATGAACTCTGCCATGTTGTAAGCGAGAAACACAATGCAGAGTTCTATGCCCTGCTAGAAAGCAAACTGCCCAACTGGCGTCAACTCAAGACCGAGCTGGAGTTGTATCTGCTGGGGAGTAACTGATTAACATTTGCTGGTGCCGTACTTTGCTCTTAAGATTCAGCCAATAACCGAGCGAAGGGTGATTATTCCTCTTCCTCAAGTTTACGGATCTCATCCATTGTCTGTGAAATTAA
>JAOZRM010000053.1 GCA_029940175.1 Candidatus Sabulitectum sp.
AATCTGCCAGGCAGGGCTCCCGGCAAACAGGCCAGAAAATGGTTCTGTACTGTGGTTTTTCTGGAAGAAACACCTGGTAGAAATGATTTTCGACCTCCCGAATATCCCGCAAAATAGTGCGGCTCTACCGTATTAACAGCCAGAACGGTTCCCTCCAGCATCCAGGGATGAATTTCGACTTCAGTCCCACGTGATGTAGTACCTAAATGAACATGTGTTCCATCATCACACATATTGCTTTCAGCAACAACGCTCCCGGCAAGGTCTTCGCCAAGGATCTTCTGTCCTTCCACTTTGGAAACCTGTCTGTGTGTCCCAGTTGCAAAGAGAAATCTTGCTCTGCCAGCAAGCTCTTGATGCAAAGCAGCAAGGTGTTTCCAGGGTGATGGTCTGGTGCCATCATTCACCACCACGGTGATCGTCCCGGAGATGTTGGCAAGTTTATCCCGAATCTCTGATATGGACATGGCTTCTCTCAATGGATAGACTACACTCATAAATACCACAACAGGAAACATACAAGAGAATATACGCACCACATGGAGGTTCAACATGAATGTAAGGAAAAGATTCTCTCCGGTCGCTGTTTTTGTCCTGATTCTACTCATAACCACTGCAGGAATCGCCCTTGCAAGAGCAGGAGGCGGTCAGAGCTACGGGGGCAGCAGATCCGGAGGATCTTCAGGGGGTGGAGACGGGCTGGGTATTCTAATCTATTTCCTCATCCGTCTCTGCATTGAACAGCCCTGTATAGGGATTCCTCTTGTTATTGTGGTTATAGTGATCGCCATAATTGTAAAGAAGAAGAATCTGAAAAAACAGTACAGGACAATACAACAGGCAGGTAACAGAAACCTTAATCAAGCCCAGGATGCCGTTGCAACCCAAACCGCTCTGGCAAAGATCAAGCAGCGGGACCCTCAGTTTACAGCAGCTGCTCTTATTAAAAAATCCACTTCCGCGTTCATCGAGATACAACAGGCATGGTCAGACCAGGATCTCTCACAGGTAAGAAGATTCATTAGTGATGGAGTTAACGAAAGATTTTCTTTACAGATCGAGATGCAAAAGAAACAAGGCATCAGAAACAATATGGAAGATGTGCAGGTTCTCGGTACAGAGATTACCTCAATTGAAAGCGATTCGCACTTCGACTCAATTCATCTTAAAATTACGGCAAAAGCCAAAGACACTGATGTTAGCATCGCCTCTGGAAAGAAGATCAGGAACAATTACTCTGGCACCTTCGTGGAGTATTGGAGCTTTCTCAGGAAACCGGGAGTTCAGACACTGGCTGGCAAGGGTCTTGTTGAAGGCGTCTGCCCGAATTGCGGAGCACACCTTGAGCTTTCTGATTCCGGCAGATGTTTGTACTGTGACGCAGTGATCACAAGCGGTGAATATGACTGGGTGCTCAGCGAGATAACCCAATCCATTGAATGGAGTACTGCCACCGATCCTTCTGCTGTTCCCGGCTACACTCAAATGCTGGATATTGATCCCGGCTTCAATCTTCAAACAGTTGAAGATACTGCGTCAGTTATCTTCTGGAGATACGTCAAGAGCTACTTTGAGAACAGCGCTGAACCTGTTAAAAAAATGGCTACAGAAAACTACTCAAGTTCTCTGGCAGGCAGCCTGGAAACGGTCAGAGATGGTCAATCCCACCTTTTCTTTGCAGATGCAGCAGTTGGAGCTGTAGAAGTGCAGAGCATAAATCAGGGTACAGATTTTGATCGTGTTCAGGTACTTGTCAAGTGGTCTGCCGCCAATAGCTGGATAGATCACGCCGGCAAGGCAAAAAGTGGAGGACCCAAAACGATAAGACCTCAGATATTCACTCTGCTGAGAAAACACGGGGTAAAAACCCTGGCTTCAACCCAGCTCAACAGCGCCCACTGCCCAGGTTGCGGTGCGCCTTTCACTGGTGGTGACAGCGGTGCCTGCGAGTACTGCGGAAGACCTCTTAACGACGGTAGCGGTGCCTGGGTTCTAGACTCAATTGAAGCATTTACAACTGCACGTATCAATTCTGCAGGTGTATCTCCAATTGCAGGAACTTCATCTGTCTCCACAGACATTCTTCTCATGGCAATGGCCAGTACCATGTATGCTGATGGAGTGCTGGATGACAAGGAAATGGATATGCTAAGCTCCTTTGCAGGCCACAGAGGGATATCCTCTGAACACTTGTCCGCAATTATAGCCACAGTCACCGAACCAAATGCCCAGCTCCCGCGCCCGGCTAATACAGCCGAAGCAATGGAAATTCTCAAAGCAATGGTAAGAATGTCTCTGGCTGATGGCAGAATAGACGATTCAGAGAAGATCCTTCTGGAAAACTATGCAACCAGTGCCGGGCTTTCGAAGAATGTAGTTTCATCCACAATAGCCAGACAGAGAAGATCGCTCTACAGGGAGGCGAAAAAAACAGCTAAATGAAATTGATAACTGACGGAGATCATTTTGTAAGCATTGTTGTTGACGGCATGCTGAAGGCTCAGAGCAGAATCTGGATCGCAACAGCAAACGTCAAGGATCTTCATGTTCCCGGGGGAAGACGTAAAAGTCTTCCCCTGCTCTGCCACTTTGAAAAATTACAGAGAAAAGGCGTGAATATCCGTATCCTTCACGGAGCGAAACCATCTGCTCCATTTCTCAACACTCTCTCTGAGCTAACTGAACTGCACCAGGGTGACGGATTTGAGATGCAGTTATGCCCCAGGATCCACTCAAAAGTAGTCATTGTAGACAGCCGGTTAGCTTATACAGGCAGTGCAAATCTTACCGGAGCAGGCATTGGGGCAAAGTCAGACAAGCGGAGAAATTTTGAATGTGGAGTAATCACGGAGAATCCTGGAGAAATACAGCAACTTGAGGAATACTTTGACGGAATCTGGATGGGCTCTTTCTGTGCAACCTGTGGCAGAAGAAAGATTTGTACGGCTCCTGTTGTTTAATCAATCAGATTCTTAATGATTCCGTAAGCCTCCGGAGCCCTGTCAAAATGATATCTGATCTCCATGCTTCCGCTGTATTTCGGATTAAACACAGCAGGGTCAAAAGCCATTACGAGAACCTTACCATTCACACATGATAATTTGATGCTTTTCGCTTGTGGTTCATCAAACGGCAGGTGAATGATTCTTTTCCTGAAAGCATAACCAACTATTCGTTTCTCTGATATTGCAAGTGATCCCCAAACGGTCTCGCGTTTGTGACGAAAATTCCTCCCCGGTGCTTTTAGTCTGTGATACACAACGGTAATTCTGAGCCTTTCGGCTGCGAAGAGCAGCCCCTCTCCTTCCATGTAAGCACGGGCTTTGGGAGGCAGATCAGATACCCTGAAAAAGCTAACCAGCTTCTGCTTGAAAGTATTCATAAACAGCAATCACCCGCCAATCTCAGTGAATCCGTTAGCCGCCACTCAGAAAAGAATACTACAAATATCATATCAAAGCTGATTTCCAAGGCAATAGCGGATTCATCCTGATCTATGAGAACGGATTATTCAAAAGGTAAACCTTGGGATAATCAACCGGATTGGTATCCCATGCAATGATCATAAACTCAGTGATAAGAAATTCAATTTCGCTCAGTGGGTCACAAAGCCCGGGACAGCTGACGCTCTCCAGGTGCTCACCTTCTGAAGAATAAACATCAAAATAAGGATGATCAGAGCCACCGGACCTGACCCAAACCCGATCTGTGCCGTCACAGTAAACACCTGTTATAGCTAATGAGAACCTGGTTTCATTTTCTGATTCAGCTCCCGTTTCAGCGTCCATCTGCATTACTTCCACAAGAGCAGCAGAAGAAAGCTCTCTTCTACTGTATTCCTGTTCGAGAACCAATCCAGGCACACCAGTAGCAGAGAAATATTCAACCCGCCATGTACTATCTGTGGAAAGAGCGTAATACAGATTGCCCAATGGATCGGTATCAAAACACACCGCTGGGTAATCAATTGTGATCTCTCCGCTTTCCAGAGCTGATATCGAGATATCACCAGACAGATATTTTTGAACAGGAATTACTGAATCAGACCAGGCAGCGATGAAGTACTCACCGGCAAGATCCTCTGCAGAATAGCCGAAAGAAAGCCCGAGACCGGCAATTCTCCCGTTAGCTCCGGGTCTTATAGAAAGAGGAGGGCCGTCAGGAAAAGGTCCTAGACGACCTGAATACTCATTGGATTCAGTGAAAAGCCAGATACACCAGCTGTCCCAGTCAACCACTGCAATTTCTCCGGTGCTCAGAATGGTGAAAGCAAGAGGTTCAAGGAACTCTCCGGGACCAGAGCCAAGTCCTCCAAATGAATCAAGGAATTCCCCGCCCCGAGAGTATACCCTGATCAAACCATTAATCCCGTCGAGAACAAGAAGCTTGCTCTGAAGGTCAAACTGAACACCTGCAATTGCACCGAATACATATCTTTCGTCTCCATGCTCAACACCAATGGTATCAACCACTGAAAGTTGAATGAGATCATCAGAAAGTGGCTCTTCCATCTTACCGGTAGAACAACCGACAGCTGATAGAAAAATAAGAAGCACAGGTAAGTATTTCGATTTATTCATTATCGATAAGTTCTGTCTTGAGGATTGCCAGCTGGCCAGCAAGAGAGGTTAAAAGCTTTTCCATTCGCTGAACTCTGTCTATTACGGTTTCCCTGGATGAGGGAGTGCCCTCATCCAATTCGACTCTTAACTCAAGTTCAATTTCCCGATCTTCAAGTTCTCTTGAGCGCAGCTCAATCTCCATTGCCTTTTCCGCTGTTTCAAGAGCCCGTTCTTCAATTTCCCTCGCTCGCTCTTCGATCTTATGTTGAATTTCCTCAATATGAAATTGGATTTCACGCTCTTCCACCCTCTGCTCTACTGCCTCAGCAACCAGTTCCTGCATTGTCTGATCACTCTCAGCAGCGGCCTTACGCAGCTCTTTGTGAATATCACTTTTAATCCTGATGTGGATCATTCTCTGTTTTTCTTCATCTGTCATAATATCTCCTCTTCATTGTTTATATCTTTGTTAGTTATATATCTTAGATATATCAATGTCAAGAAAATATTCCATCACAGCGAGAGCAGGTCAGTCCGGGGATCTCATTTTCCAATTCCCGGCTTTTAGACTCCTGCTGAAAAGAATAGATGAAATTACAACAAGAGGGATAGAAACAAGCAGCCGAACAAGAGTGAACTTGATCCCCATAAACGAAGCTTCAAATATTATCATGGGAATTCGACAAACAGCTGCAAACCCGATGTAAGCCAGCACCACCTGCAATCTCGCTCCCTTTTCGTAGAGGGCCCATGCCACAGGAAATGCTACATAAAGACCACCTACGGTTGTTCCTGCAAGAAGCATCACCCAGAGGAAACTCATGATCGAGGAATCCTCTCCAAGATGTTTCTCCACCCTCTCCTTACTCACCCATACCTGAAACAGGCCTATCAGAATGAATGCTCCAGGAAGGATCTTCAACATAGAGAGAGTGAAGGACAAAAAGTTCGAGCCAATATCTTTGCCTGGTTGAAATCCTGAGACAAGAGAAAAAACAATGAAAACAGCATAAGCAATAATGAGAATAACCGGGAATTTTGCTTTCATATTGCAACCTCCGCAAAGATCAACCCTGTTGTAAGTGCTACAATCAAGGCGATAACAAGGCCAATTCCATTCCGGATCAGGGCGGTTTTCAGGCCGAAATATTCCTTCTCCACAGGAAGAGTGATCAGACCCACCATCATAAGGGAGGTTGTGAATCCGGATAAAACCATGTACGGAACTCCCTGTTCCCGGAGAATCCCGCAAAGGGGAAACACAATAAAGCCAGGCATCAGAGCGATAGAACCAACCAGCATGGCAATTCCCATGCCTTTCACAAGATCTTCCTCTCCCAGATACTTTCTTATCAACTCATTTGGAAGCAGGTAAAGTGAAATCGAAACCAGAACCAGCATAACAATAAACATAGGTGCTATGCCGCTGAATTTCTTCCAGGCGATCTTCAAAGCTTTTGTGGTCTTCTTACGGTCTGCGTAAAAAGAAATCAGTAGAAGAATCGCCGTAGCCCCGTAAAAAATCATTACTAACCCTTCCCTGCCCGAACAGACCAGGCAGAAGCCTTCTTGCGAGCTTTAATACAGAAGAATGAGCTTGCGCCCCAGGAACGAAACCAGGTGCCCTTTTCCAGATTCTCCCTGTGCATCTCCTTGTACTCTTCACTTAGCTGATCTGCTCTTTTCCTGTGCCTGTAGTATGAGGACAGAGAGCCTCCACCGGCAAGGAAGAATTGCTTAAACTCTTCTCTTCTTCTTTTCTCATCTTCAGGGTCGTCTTCATCCTCAATAAGTTTTCTGGCCATTTCTATCCGATATTTTTCCACCGGCGATTCGTATGGAGGTTGTACAAAATTGCATGTATCATTGCACCTGGAATCTATATTGATCAATCCGAGGTCATGCATCATCATGGGAATTTTAACCGCAATTGAATAATCCCCATAACCAAGTTTCTTTCTGCCTCTAACCCAGGTCATCATAACTCTGTGATGCCGAAGAATGTCATGATCTGTAACGTTGTTCTCAGAAAAATCTGCAACCATGGTTGAAGCGGAAAGATTGTCCGGCTCGTTGCACATGATCAATCCACCGGGTCTTGTCACCCTGACCATCTCCGCCAGAGCCTTCTCCGGAAACTCTAGATGCATCAACAGGGTTTGACACATGGTCCAGTCTGCAAAATTGTCCGGGTAAGGTAGCTCATATGCATCCCCCTGCTGGAAAGAGGCAATGCCTTCACGGGACCACTGAGCACTCAAGGAGTCCGCTTCGTTAAGCAAGGAGAAGGATCGGTCAAAACCGAAGTATCTGCCCCCTTTTCCAAAGAACTTCCAGTATGTCCAGCCCAGATAACCAAGGCCGCATCCAACATCCACCACGGTCATCCCCTGCTTCAATCCCAGCCAACGGGAATACATATCAATTGTATCGTCCCGCCACATGTGCTTTCTCTGACCAATCCATGTTCTGCATAGACCCTCCCAAAAATAATAACTATCCCCATCTATAACACCTTTAAAAGAAAAAGAGCACTTGACCGGAACCTTGTTTTAGGCTATTGAACGAGAGGGTTGTACTTAATTCAAATAGGAAGGGAAAATAATGAAGTATTTCGTGATGGCATTCGTGCTGGTTGCAGCATCTGTATCAGTCGCAGACTGGAGCGAGAATTTTGATTCCTATGCCGCTGGTAGCGGACTCATCGGACAGGGTGGCTGGGAAGGCTGGGATGGCAGTACTGCTCCGGATGCATTCGTAACAACTACTCAGTTTATCAGTGCACCAAATGCAATTGATATTGAACCAACCAGTGACGTGGTTCAGGAATTTGATATCACAGCAGGCTCCTGGGAAATTACCGCCTGGAATTACATTCCATCTGGCTCAACAGGCAAGCAGTATTTCATTCTGCTTACTATGTACGATGGTGGCAGCAGCGACTGGGCACTTGATCTTGAATTCGACTCCGATGCTTCCGTTGTTTCGGTAATTGAGGGAACAGCCACTGCCGGCATCGTTTACGACACATGGGTAGAGGTTAAGGTCGAGATCAACCTGGGCACTAACCTGCAGAGCATTTACTACAATGGTGTCTTCCTGGAAACCATAGACTGGAGCACCAGTGGTATTCTTGAACTCGACGCTCTTGACTTGTTCAGTGATGGTGGAAGCTCTATTTACTGGGATGATATTGACCTTGTTGAAATTTCAGGAGCCCTTGCTCCAAGCACCTGGGCAGGCATTAAGACCTCTTTGTAACTGTACCAGTTGATTCTGGGAAGGGGAGCCGGGATAACCGGCTCCCCTTTTCACGCAATGGGGTTTAAGCCGTGCACAAAGTACTCCAGGAATCATCTATTGACACAATATGATAATGCGGATTAGGATGGCATGACTGGAATACACGACTAAAATGGTAGGGGTAAAGTGCTGGTAAAAACGACATTAACTTACTGCCTTTAACTCAGTTAACGATACTATGTTGTTATTTGGTTTGCGTTTGTGCGATTCACATTCACACATATGCTTGAAGTAAAAGTACATTCTGGAGGTTTTTTTATGAAATTCAAGCTTGTCCTGCTGGGAACTGTTCTCTCTATCTTCAGTGTGTCTAATGCCCTGGAATGGCATACAGAAGAGATTCTGGATCACTCTGGTATTGGTTCTGATGTTGATTTGGAGATTGATCAAGCAGGACAGTTACATCTTTGCTTTCAATACATGCACAACATTATTCCCGGCTCTGATCTTTACTACGGATTAAAACCTGACGATACAAGCAATTGGGAGATCTCACAAGTTGATGTTGATAATTATGACTTCCTTGGTGACGATTGTGATATGGATCTGGACTCCAATGAAAATCCTCGTATCTCCTACTTATATGAAATAGACTTTGAGTACACTCCGTATGTAAAATACGCTGTATTCAACGGCACATCATGGGTGAAAGAACAAATAACAAGTTATCCTCATTGGGCCGGACCAGGTACGGCAATTGTTATTGATAACAACGACAATCCACACATTTTTTATCCAAAATACCAAGCCCTTGAGTATCAGACCAATGATGGAACCGATGGGTGGAGTACTGAAATTCTTGACACCGGTTATATGTTCAAATCAGTAAGTGCTGATAAAGATATTAGTGGAAATATCGGGGTTGCATATTTTTACATACACTCTGAGAGTGGACCTACTGACCTGAAATACGCTTACCATGATGGAAGTACATGGACTATTGAAACCGCTTTTAATGACAATTCTTGTGTTTCTACCTGGCAGCTTGATATGGCTTACGATCAGTCAGGGCATCCTCACATTACTTATGTAGCCACTGCCGGTACAGATGACAATTCCCAACTTCATCATACCTGGTTTGATGGCTCAAACTGGAATACCGATAACCTGGGTTATGTACCAACAGGTAACTACACATTTCCTTCCATAGCCATCGATAATAATGATGCCGTTCATATAGCTTATGGCCTGAGACCAACCAACTCTGGAGATGGGGTTCTTCATCATGTTTCAGATGAAAGTGATACGTGGGTTGATGTTATAATCAGTGACGACGTGAATTGCTGGAATACAACAATCGAAATTGATCCAGACAATCAGCCGCACATAGTTTATTACAATTCCTCTGGTGGGAAAACCACCCATACATGGCGTACCGATGGATCCGGGGTAGCAGATGACTCATTTGCTTTCTCTGAAAGTTCTCTTCAGTCCCCAATACCCAATCCTTCATCCGGTTTCTCTTCAATTCAGTTTACAGTAAACACCGGTGGTGCTGCCAGACTTGAGCTTTTTGACATATCGGGCAGGCTTGTGGATGTTCTGGCTGAAGGGTTCCATCACACTGGCCAGCATCAAGCTGAAGTGTCTAACCTGACTCCAGGTGTATATCTCTTCAGATTCTCGACCGGTAATATTGTGGAAACACGAAAACTAGTAGTACTCTAAGAACACAGCTGAATAGGAAGGGCGACGCAAGAAGACAGCGCCGCCCTTTGACTGATTCAGGGGGTTCGCTCAGTCAGTAATTTCTATGTCACCGGAGACTGTGGAAATTTCGATCAAGTGCTCTCCTTCTCCGAAGGTTGCTGAGGCTCCCACAATTTCCTCTTCAATTCGGGCATTGAAACTATCAGAAACATCAATATCACCGTTAACAGTCTCGATTTCAACAATAGCTGCTGCGGAGAGATCAACGGTGATCTCACCGTTCACGCCGGAGAGAAAAAGATCATTGTTAAGCTCACTTACGATGCATGTGATATCCCCATTAACAATATTGATCTCACCAAGTTCAGGAATGCCTGCAGCAGTAACTGAACCATTCACCAGTTCAATAACGGCTTCACCGTCAAAATCTGTAGCTGTGATGTCTCCGTTTACTACCTCAATACAAACAGTACCGCTTGCGGAAGACATTGATACATTTCCGTTAACATCGTCAATATTGTAATCAAGGGAGAGATTCTCCGGCACTTTTACCAGAAATACAACTTCACCATTGAAATCATCATCCCAGTCCTCATCGTATTCAACTTCACACTCAATTCCATCGGACAGGTCATAAAGAACATCAATTGCATCCATCTCTTCCTGGTCATCGCATGTGATGATGAACACAACCTCCACTTGATCAGAATCCCAGCCTTCAACAGTAATATCACCGTTGATGTTGCAGATACTGACAGGTTTGTCTGCAGCAAGAGTAGCGGTAATGGTCTCTTCTCTCACAACGTCTTCACCATAAACAATGCCAGTTGCAAAACAGACAGTCAGAGTGAGAAACAGTAATTTCATAAGAATTCCTTTCAGTAATTAAGTTGGTCCGCAACAAGATATAAGGGCATGTTTTCATTTTGTCAAATATCACTTGACATATTGTTATTATACTTTATACTATTTAATTACGGAGAGGTTTTCCTCAATCATTCCGCGTCTCAGTATTTTTCTTCTGCTCAGTGTTAAGAGCTGCGTGACATTCCTTTAAGAGATCCATTATTTCCAGGTTCTGGGGACAGTGTTCAATACAATTTCCGCACAATGTACACTTTGAAGCATTACTTTCTTCACCAAGATACGCGTAAAGAGCCTTTGCCGTGCTCAAATCGTCGTACACTTTTGCCATATTGAAATAGTCGAACACGAAGGGAATTGATACTCCCTGCGGGCAGGGCATCCTATTGGTGCCAGTGCTTCATAGACCTTCCGTGTATCTTCGATAGCTTTGTGTTCAGTGCTTGTAAAGCTTCCGATTCGGCTGCTGTCCACAGTGACGAGATTCTGCTCAAGTTGCTGAGTAGAACTCATTCCGCTCAGTACAACAGAAATATTTCCCTGATCCCACAACCACCTGAAACCCCACTCTGCTGCGGATCTGCCTGGTATAGCTGTCTCCAGTATTACCTTAACATCTGAGGGCGGTTCTTTGGCAAGCTGGCCGCCACGGAGAGGCTCCATGACTACTATGGCCAGACCCTTGTCAACTGCGTACTCAATACCCTGAGTTCCAGCTTCCCTGCAGGCATCAATGTAATTGTGCTGCACCATGGCCAGAGACCAGTTACCGTAATCATTAATTATCGTTTTGAATAATGGGAACTTGTCATGGAACGAGAATCCCAGGTGTCCGATCACACCATCTGCCATTTTTCTTTCTGCCCAGTCAAGGTAATGGAACCTTTTCATCTTGTCCCACCAGTCCTGTTGCAGAGCATGGAGCAGATAAAAATCAATGTGATCTATCTGCAGTCTTTCCATCTGTGCATCAAAGAATCGATCAAGATCATCAGGCTTCTCAACCATCCAGGTGGGCATTTTGGTTGCGATCTTCACCTTCTCCCTGTATCCGCCTGCAAGTGTTTCACCAAGGAACCCCTCGCTGTTCTCCCTGTGGTAGATCCAGGCGGTATCAAGATAATTCACCCCGCTGTCTATTGCATGGCGGATCAAGTTCTTTGCTTCTGTCCTGCGGATCTTTCCGTAGTCTTTTCCCTCAACTGGCAGACGCATGGCACCAAAACCAAGAGCAGAGACCTCCCAGTCCAATTTTCCAAATTTTCGGTATTTCACTTTTTTCTCCCGGGTCAAATACTGATAAATGACGAATGAATGTGTTCACCGTTCCTGGTCGATCGAATAAAGAAAATTCCAGAAGGATACTCCTGCATGTCCAGCTCAAAAGAGTGAAGTCCCGGACCGAGAAAAGCACTGACAAGACCAATAGTCTTCCTGCCAGAAAGATCATAAAGCTCAATGAGTGTCTCTCCCGGGGCAGCCAGTTCCAGAATTATTAAAGAACTGCCATGAACGGGATTGGGTGTAATTGTCAGGTGATCATCTGCATATATCCCGGCGATAGACCCTTGCAGATCTATCCAGTTTTCAGCGTAATCGAAAAGAATATCCACTACCGGCCCCAGGTTAGCTTCACCGTTGGTAAGCACAACAATGCCGTAATTCCCGTCAGGACAGAAAAGAATTCTTGTTCGAACTCCCTGATCTGCACCGCCGTGTTCCCAGTAGACCCTCCCGTTCACATCTCTCTTGAACCAGGTAAGCCCCATGGCAGAAGAAAGAGAAGGATCCTGCAGGGTTGTAATAAGATCCACTGTTGCGCTGTCAAGCAGAGAGAAGCCGTTACAAGTTCCATCGTTCAGAAATACAGAGAGCCACAAACAAAGCTGATCAGTGCTTGTTCTGAGCTGCCCTGCAGGATAGTCGGCGTATCCGAAATATCCGTAAGGAACATAATGGTCCTCCTGCCAGTGATAAGGCATGGCAATATGTGTTGAATCCAGATCTGCAAAAAACCATGCGGTCTCATCCATACCAAGAGGCTGGAAAATATTTCCGTTGCAGTACTGATCAAATGGCATCCCTGAAATCTCCTGAACAAGCAACCCCATCAGCGCATAAGCCATGTTCGAATATCGGGTTTGTGTTCCTGGTTCCCAGGTGGTAAAGTTCTTTTCGGCATCGTAGAAAGGTTCACCCGGGGTATAATAACTGTACAGGAAATCCAGCAGGGGAATCGGGCTGTCTCCAGGATGATAGACCGAGCTCATTACATCCCAGTTATCTTTTATCCCCGAAGAATGTGTAAGGATCATCTGAAATGTAATAGGGGTTTCAGGGTAACTTACATGCTCTACAACAAAAGGCAGATAATCGTTTACAGGGTGATCCAGCTGGAAGAGGCCATCTTCCCAAAGTTGCATCAAAGCAGCTCCTGTAAATGTCTTGGAAACTGAAGCCATCATGAATACGGTTGATTCAGATGCCTGTACGGCATTTTCAATATGTTGAAAACCCCAGGACCCGCTCCAGATCATTTCTGAATCAAAAACTATGCAGGCTGAAAGCCCTGGGATATGGTGCTGCTCCATATAATCAGTAACAAATGTATCAACGCTTTCAATAGACAAACCAAACAGTAAAAGCATTGAGGAAAGAATGGCCATAAGAACCTGCCTGCCTCTCTCCGAGTGTTGTTACTGTCAATATATGTTCAGCCCGGGGTGAATTGCAAAAACAGCTCACTTATTCTATGGAATCTGCAAGATGTATAAGAATCGGTAAGATATCCTCTTCCTGTTTCTTTGCTTCCATAAGTAGCTTGATCTTCTTCTTTTTCTCCAGGTTTTTGTCGCTTATCTGAAGAAGTATGTCACCGGTCTGATCAAATAAGTCCTGTAATTTCAGCGTAATAAGTGAAGAAGTTGGATAGGCCGTGGCAAGTTCTCCAAAATACAGAGCTGCCTGTTTGCGGCACTCGGACCAGACCGTTCCGTTCCACCAGTTGCCGTGTTCTTTTCCGTAGCCTTTCTTAACACCCTTCACCCATGCATCATAACCAGCTACCCCGCATTTGTATGGTTTCATTGTATAACCGGAAGGATTCCCGTTCAGGTCTCTAACGTATTCAAGACTCTTTTGAACTGCTAAAAGTGGATCCGGAAGTTCTATCTTTTCAAAACTGTAAAAACAGGCATGAATCTCATCACCCCATTCACTCCATTCCCCAAATGCAAGGTGTGCAGGGGGGCTCTTGCTCTCCCATGGTTGAAAACAAAGAAACCCCGAACCATCAGATCCGGTGATCAGCTGATGATCCATGTTCAATACTGAACACGGGTTTCCCTTTTCAAGCTCGGTCAGGATAGCCTTCTCAAGAGTGTTTCTTTCCTCCGAAGTGCTTTCACCGGAGAAGAAACCATGTTTTTTCATGCGGATCCCGCAGTTTTCCAGAAGGGCAATAAAGGGGTCAATGTTCCAGCAGTAAGGGCCGCTGGGACAGATAGCCTCATGGATGTTCATGAAGAAAGCGTGTCCTGTTCTTCCGTAAAGAGATGGAGTGCTCAAATCGATTTCAAAGTAGTCAGCCACCCCGCGGACTACGCCCATAAGAGATGTGTTATAAGGCGCCTGTGCAATATCCATTTTCATTCCCGATCCTCCTTTTTATCAAATTGAAGAGACTCCACAGGTGCTCCGTTGTGCACTATGAAAGCCACAGTAACACCTTCTGACGGGCTATTCGGTTCAATCAGAACATTTTTATCCTCTATCTCTTCCAGAAGATTATCTGTTTCAAATGCAATGTGCGGAACTTTTTGAACAATCTCAGGAATCTGTGAATCTGAAGTGAATCTCATCCATTCAATGCCATATGGATTAGAGTCAAAGCCAACTACATACATACCGAATTTCCTCAGAAAAACTTCACCTTTTCTTGGGGTATCTGTTGGAATTCCAATATGGTGATACTTGAGATTACTCATGGTTGACCTCCAGAGACTTGATCATGATAAGACAGGGATTTCCAGCTCCCCAGAGATCCGGCATCTCCTCCAATGGAGAAAAACCCATAGCCAGATAGAATTTTCTGGTTTCCGCATATTCCTTGTTTGAACTGGAGAAGCTCAGTGTTTTTACTTGAAGGAACTTAACTCCCTTCGCCTGAAGATCAAATTCAGCCCTCCTTTGAAGGGCTCTGCCAATCCCCATACGGTGAAACTCCGGCATAATACCCATTACATGTATTTCAGCACTTTCAGGAAAATGCTTTTCCAAAGTGAGAAAGCCAACTGCTCTGTTATCTGTACAAGCAATATAAGTAGGCAGAAGATTTACTTTCTCCACGTATGCCTGAAGGGCGCTCTCTATCCCGAACCATTCAGGCAGATTTCGAAGAACAGTCTCACACTGAGGTCCTAATCCAAGTTCTGCATCTTTTATCTTGAGATCCATAATTCACACCTGCCTACAAGGTTACAGGAAACATAGGAATTGCAGGTGAAAAAACAAAGAGGGGGTTGACATAATTGTACTACTGTACTATTACAGTGGTACAATTATAAAAGGAGAAAGATATGCTCAAAATCGATGCAGGCTCACCGGTTCCTGTGTACGAGCAGTTAAAAAGGCAGATCAAGCTGGGGATAGTTTCCGGAGAATATCCACCGGACAGCCGCATGCCTTCAATAAGACAGCTCGCCTCGCAGCTGACCATCAATCCGAACACCATAGCCAAGGTTTATCGTCAGCTGGAAAGCGAAGGATTCCTGCAATCAAGAACCGGTTCAGGCTTCTTTGTCAGGCTGGAGCAGGAGCATATAGATGAGACCAGAAAAATGCTCCTGGCTGAAATGGCTGAAGAATTCATCTCGAAATCGATTGAACTAGGCTTCACACCAGAGGAACTCATTAACACAATTTCTATAAAGCTTGAGAGGAAACCGGCAAATGATAAAATTAAGTAGTGTAACCTGCGGGTACGGCAAGAATCCGGTTCAATCTGACATTTCCTTTGATATCAATGATGGCGATGTGATGATGATAACAGGCCCCAACGGAGTTGGTAAATCAACCCTGCTCAAGGTTCTTGCAAACATCCTGTACCCCACAAGCGGTTCAATAGACTACGGTTGGCCTGATACAAAAGACCCTAGACAACTCATCGGATATCTCCCTGACAGTCTCAGCATATACAAGTCGATGAAAGTGAGAGACCTGGCAGAACTCCACTGGAATGCATTCGGTGTAAAACCCGACCCTCTCCCCCTGTTAAAGGATGCCTCTATAGACTGGAACACTAAAATAAGCAACCTTTCCGTGGGACAGAAGGCGATCTTCCACCTTGCCCTGATACTGTCAACCAAACCAAAACTCATTCTCATCGACGAAATACTGCACAGCGTTGACCCTCACCTCAGACATCTTGCCCTTCAGACTCTGGTAAAGACAATGGCAGACAGCAAACCAACTGTAGTCATGGTAAACCTGAACTACAACGAAGTTGAACACCTGGTGAACAGGGTGATCTTCCTGACGAAAACCGGCATCCTGCTGAATGAATCAACTGACTACCTTCTGGAAAATGCTAGACTGCTTGTTGCCGACAAGGCTCCTGAGAACGCAAACGTAGTTGCTACTCGAAGCTATACAGGAAGAACTGAACACCTTGTTCTGCCAGGAGAAGGTGAGCAGATGAA
>JAOZRM010000229.1 GCA_029940175.1 Candidatus Sabulitectum sp.
AGACAGACATCCATGCACTGACCGCAGGATGTGCAAAGCTCGTAATCTATCACAGCAACCCCGCCAACAACTTCTATTGCATCCATTGGGCAGACCTGCTCACACAAACCGCAGGCGATACAGGACTCTTCCTGAACCTCAACTCTGACAAAAACGTTAGCAGTGTCAGCCGGTGCCTGAACGGTAGTCATGATAGTTGCGTCAAACCAGTTCTCTGCGGTTATGGGAGTCTCCGAGGCTCGAACCTCGTAATACTGAGCGTTATCAATCTCAGTCCACCGCAGTGTAAATGCGGAAAATTCGCCTGTCATGTAACCCCAGATAGGGTCAACTGCTCCCACAGTGAAACCCTCGTCCACTATAACAACGCCAGCTGAGAGAGCGGTGGGGAGAACAGGGTTCTCCGCTTCCTGCAGGCAGGCTGCGCCTGTTGCCAGAACAACAACCGACAAAAGAATGACTATATTCTTTTTCACTTCTCTATCCTCCATCTATCAAGAATGTCTGTATGCTTCAATATCACTGATATACTACTCAGTGTACATCCAATAGCCTATTATTGTTCCCCTCAGGGAAAGAAACAAGCGTTTCCGGAAACAGAACGAGGGTACTGTTCCGGAACCACAGTGAGGTTCACTATGTTTACGGTGTGGCGGCTTTTTACGGGAGGAGTCCAGCGTCAACAGGTTTATTTTGTGTGTTTCACTGCTTTTTGTGATTTCTACAGATGTTTTTGCAGATGCAATTATCTTCTACACTGCAGACAATGGAGAAAACTGGGTAATGGAAGAGAGCAATACGTCGTTGGACCTAAATGACGTTGCAATGAGCATTACCACCGGTATTGCAATTTCTGTTGGTGACAATGGAACAATTCTGCGCAGAGGAGAGGATGGGATCTGGGTTGATGTTTCTCCCGGGGGATTGTCCTCTGATCTTTACTCAGTAGCTGTAGGAATTTCCGGCATGATGGCCTGTGGCGAAGACGGTGTTCTTCTTTCATCATTCGATGGTGGCAGCAACTGGAGAGTGTTGTCTGATTTCGGCCACAGGGACACCGATCTCTTCAGTGTAAACTTTGACCCCACTCATTCGAGTGCTTTTCTCATCACAGGAGAGAACGGTTTCATCTATTCCTCCCGGGATAAACTTCTACAAACCGGTACCACCTCTGATTTTGTAGCTTCCTGTGGAATGCTGTGCAGCGGATTTCCCGAGGTGGTTCTGGGAAGAAACGGGTCAGGATACAACATCAGGAAAGAAGTCATGTTTGATATGGTTGATGCTGTGATCAGAGGAGCTACTGAAATAGTCTCCGGCGGAGGCAGGTACATTGCCGTTGGAGATAGCGGATCTATTTATCGATATTCAGATATTAAGGTCTGGGATAGTGTTCCCTCCAGCACAGGGGAAGATCTGAACGATGTCTCCTATCTGATCTGGGGAGTGACTGCCTGTGCAGTGGGTGATAACGGAACCGTGCTGATGTCTTATGACAATGGTGTTACATGGGAAAGGATTGATCTGGGAACAACCAGAGACCTTACTGCGGTGGCGAGTAATGGAGCCGGGATTGCCTTCATTGTGGGCAGAACCGCTTTCTCGGGTATGGTTAACCTTCTTCCCCTCAACGGGGTCTCACGCTAAATGGACCTTAACAATATCTATCACCGGCTCTTTGCTCATTTCGGACCCAGGGGCTGGTGGCCTGGTGAGTCATCATACGAACATTTCATCGGCTGTATTCTTGCTCAAAACACAAGGTGGGACAGGGTTGTACCTGTGATTGAAAGAATGAAGGAGAAGGGAATTCTTCCTCCGGAGAAGTTTCTTCAACTGGAGATTGATGAGCTTGCAGAGATATTGAAAGGATCCGGTACATATCAGAGAAAAGCTGAGTACCTTCAACACGCAGGAAGATACATGCTCTCCAAAGGCTGGGACGGTACACCTGATTCGATTTCTGAAGAAACACCAGTATTGAGAAACGAGCTTCTCAGCCTGAAGGGAATCGGCCCGGAAACCTGTGACTGTATACTGCTCTATGTACTGGAAAGACCGGTTTTTGTTGTTGATGCATACACCTCAAGAATATTGAGCAGACACGAGTTGTGCAGCGGGAAAGCAAAATACGGAGAGATACAGGAATTGTTCCACAGCAGTCTTTCTCCAAACGTGGAAATGTACAAAGAGTTTCATGCTCTTCTGGTAGAATGTGCAAAGCAGTACTGCAGACCGAACCCGAAGTGTACACACTGTCCACTGAATGAAGGGAAGGAAGAACAGTGATAATCAGAAGCAAAGGAATTCAAACTGTCAGGAGAAAACTGTTTGTAACAATAATTCAAATTGAATCCTCAAACTTAACATGAAGAGTTTTGCATAAAATTGTGCAGGGTTTTTATAAACAAGGGCATACACAGAGACTTTCCAGGACGTAGAGGATGTTTTATAGTCTCCTGAAGGGGAAGAGAATAATCTTAAACAAACTTTGGAAAGGAAGGGTAACAAGTTATGAAGAAGTCAATAGTTTTACTTCTACTCATGGTTCTAATGCTTTTTGCAGCCAGTCTAGAAGTTGGATCCTCGCAACTACCCAACTCAAAACCATTTTGCGGGAATTGAACAGATTCACTGAGCTATCAGGTGATAGTAAGTGCTGACTTATTCTCGGAAACAATGACAATTAACTCAATTACCTTTTTCCTAGCTCCGGGGGGCTTTCATGATGAAGTTACATTTGATGAGTATTATGTAGATATGGGGTACTGCTCAAGTGAATATCTTGGTGCCAACTATGATGACAACTATATAAATGGTTGGAAGTACCGCGTTTTTGAGCGAACAAGTCCGTTTACTTTCTACGCTTCTGATCCAACGATTTACTTTGATACTCCGTTTTTCTACATTCCCGCAAACGGGAACCTTGTTTTTGAGATTGGGTGGCCAAATGGTGAGGATGAGTTTTATACATTCAGCTCAGTTTCAGCTGGAGTTTCATGTGTATACGGAAACTATAGTTGGGAAACAGGCGATCAGTACATGGAAACACCTCATTTGATGATAAATGGAGCATGGGCTCTCGAACAAATAACATTCGCAGGAATAAAGGCTTCTTTCCAGTAGACCCTCTAACTTTTACTCGCAGGGAGAGCGATGAAATATCTTGTAGTTCTACTCTTTTTCGCATCTGCTCTCTTTGCGCAGTGCCCACTTGGGTTTACGCCAGAGCAATCCTGCTCTGCAGACAGTCCTTCATGTGCTCTGTGATAATCCAGGTCCTCAGCCTTTGCCGATTGTTGAAGAAACTGTTGTGGAACCGGAGAATCTTCCACGTTTGAGGAAGTTCAAATTGAACCTGCTGATTGCCCATTAGGCTTTGCTGTTCAGGAAGCATGTCCTCAGGATGAACCTCTCTGTGCTCTCTTTAGAGACCAGGAGAAGAATGCAAGATGCGATCGGTTCAACTCGCACAGGCTGTTGAAGAGGAAGTTGAAACTCATCAGCTTGAAAAAGGCAGCTCCTGTCCGCTGAAATACACTGTTGAACAGGACTGTGAAGAAGTTAGCCCTTCCTGCGCATTTATGCTGATTTCGCTCAAGTTCTTATTGCCACCGCTAGAGACCTCTATTGTGATTATCAATTCAGTGAAGAAATTAGCGAAACCGTTTATGCCCTTGATTTAAGTACGATCTCTCTCGCTTTTTCCATGGGCAGAGTTTAGAAAATACAAGAGCGGCATTAAATTACATACAGTCATGGAGTTACCAAGTGCAATACCCACGGTGATTGATATTACTGAGGCCAAACCACATGATGTGAATTTTCTTGACAGATTGATTATTGAGCAAGGTGCTGTTTATGTAATGGATCTGGGCTACATGGATTATGAACGACTATTCAGAATAGCAAAGAGTACCGCATTTTTCGTAACGAGAGTTAAGAAAAATGCACAGCTGAAACGCAGGTATTCCCGCAAGAAGGATTCGTCGGTGGGAATTTTATCGGACCAGATCGTTGTGGCGAAATCAATAACCAGCTTCAATAAGTATCCAGCAGCTTTACGTAGAATAAGATACAGAGATCCTGAAGAGGGAAGAATCATCATATTCCTTACCAACAACTTTGAGCTCTCTGCTTTGAGTATTACTCAACTGTACAAAGCTCGCTGGCAGATTGAACTGTTTTTCAAATGGATCAAGCAACATCTCAGGATCAAGGCATTCTGGGGCTATACAGAAAATTCAGTGAAAACACAGATATGGATTGGCGTATCAGTTTACGTTCTTGTTGCCATTATCCGGAAAAGACTTGACCTAGAAGATTACAGTTTCTACAATATTCTACAGGTTTTGAGTGTAACGCCATTTTGTTATGATGAACTGGC
>JAOZRM010000230.1 GCA_029940175.1 Candidatus Sabulitectum sp.
ATTTCGTTTGAGGAAGTTGAACACCCATCCGTCAAGGTTAACTATCTCAATCCTCTTTAAAACATCAGGAGATGATATCGATTCAAGTGCTGACCTGATATCTTCAGCAAGGTTCTTTGTGTAGGTGGTAAAGAGAATCCTGTCATACTCACCTGTGAACCTGTTTTCTGCAAGCCACTTCGCCCGATGAACAGCAGCGACTGTTTTCCCTGTACCTGCTCCGCCCAGAACTTTAACCGGTCCGTTCCAGTCGCGCTCAACAAGTCTTCTCTGACTGGGATGCAGGAACACCCTCCACTTTTCCAGAGGGGCA
Organism: Candidatus Sabulitectum sp.; assembly: GCA_029940175.1. GTDB lineage: Bacteria > Fermentibacterota > Fermentibacteria > Fermentibacterales > JCC-6 > Sabulitectum. Next base: position 314 of record JAOZRM010000230.1, read on the forward strand.
GCAAGCATTGCGGCCAGTTCAAGCTCGTCATCAACCACCCAGAACCTTCTGCGGGAATCGGAATGCTTCAATGCGGTTTCTATGTCTTCAGTATCAACGGTTTCAGGTTCCTCTGGTTTTATTTCAGCCATGATCTCAGAAACAGAGAACCCGGAGGCAAACATCAAAAGACAGTCAAAAGCTTCCTCGGGAATAGCAGATGACAGCTTGTCCAGTTCAGACTCTGTGCAGATACTCCGCAGTGCTGGTATCATCTCTTCAGGAATACCGAATGAAGTCAGATGACGGTCTTTCAGCTTCCTGAACATTGCAGGTACTTCAGCATCTGACTCCGAAGTCTTTCTGACCGGTAAAGGCTCTACCCTGGAAGAGTCGATAACCTGCAGGCTACCAGTTTCAGGATGGACCGCAATTCTGTGTCTCTTTGCCCAATCGTATGCATCATCATGATGATCCACCCACAGCAGTATGTAAGTGTGCCCTGAAGAAGGTTTGTGAATAATGCCCCTGTACGCTTTATCTATCCGTACAGAGTAAACACCCTCACCGCCATCGTGGATCTTTTCGTAATTAATTCCAGACGAGGTTGGATTGACTGTAAACTTGCTGATAAACTCCCTGACTTTCCCCTGCTGTTTCTTAGGAATTCCTGCAAATGCCGTAAGGAAATCAGATCCAAGGGCTACAACTGGTGCTGAACTCATCGGGAATCACCTCCACGCAAAAATGAAATTACAGCCATTGGCTTCTCAGAGGCACCGCCTGCAGAAATCACCTTCCAGCCCATTTCCTCAAGAATCCCAGAATCACCCATATCCCCTGTCAGCAATACAATAAGTTTTTTATCGGGCCAGACCAGCTCTCCAGTGCAGAAAACCTCGTCATCGGTATCTGCGATGTCTACACCCACCTCCGGCACAAGCGAACCATTATCACGCAGCCGCTTGCAGAGATCCGCCACGGAAGGATGTACCAGCTCCAGCACTTCAATCCACTCCTCATTGCCTTCGGGCAAACTGACAACATCGACTGCATCCCGACACAGGGCCTCAATTTCACTGGAAAGCTCTCTACCAGTTGCCGCATGCACAACACAGCCCGGCAGGAACTGCATCAGGTTAAGCAAACGCAGGAAGCTGTTCCATTCCTTCTGGAAGCCATCTTCCCGCATCCTGTCATCGAGATGAAGCAGCACCTTCATTGATGAAACATCCATTGTTTGCACCTGCTTCAGATCTTGTGCAACATGTATTGACCATTGCTCACAAACTGACGAACCGCACAGCACAGAAGAGTCAAACGGGTAAAACAATGGAAAAAGATCACCTGCAATCTGTCTGGCTTTTTCCTTCCAGTGGAAGTGACCTGTTTCATCTGACAGCAGAGACGGGTCCAGATGGGCATAGCAGTAGGCCCAGGCATAATTCATCCAGATAGCCTGATCAGGCGTGTTAAGGTACTGGGTAAACCACCCAAAACTGTCTTCTCCAAATAGTCTGTGAACCGACGAAACATTAACAGCTTCTTTAACTCCGTTGAAAAGCTGCAGCTTCTTCTCTGATTCAAGAAGCAGATAGTTTTCAAAAAAGTCTTCTGAAGTGCCTGCCACATCATTCCAGGTAAGTGACCAGACATTGTATTCCCCTGAACGGACAAGAGCAGTACGCTGAAGCATATCAATTCCGATTCGATCTTTGTGGAATGAATAACCATCTGTAAAAACAACAACAGGCTTCACCGATGAAGAGGCAAACAGAGGGTAGAACACGAAGTCAGCCCTGGAGGGCACTGCAACATCCAGAAAGACCTGGGGTTCGATGTTCCAGGTACTTTCCCCTGCTTTCAGGAACCAGCCCTGTTTCCCGTTCACCACCTGTTTCTTAAGCTCAATGCTGGAAACAGCTGCAAGTTTTTCTATGAACAGGCTTTCAAGCTCACTCTCAAGCCAGCTGTTGATTCCTATAGTACGAAGTGAAGACGTTTTCTCAATCTTATCTTGCCTGGCAAGGATATTCCCAAGGAACTCGATTGCCTTGTCTCTTGAGATTGCATGCATTCTGATACTGTCTCTGTAAGCATACAGACAGCTGTAGCATCCATCTTTCTCCGGGTCCTGGCAGCAGGAGCATGATTTCATTCTTTCACGAGCCAGGAACAGCACCTCCATCAGGTCCGAAGGATCTTTCATTAGGTTCTTCAGGTATCCTGTTCCACCGGGAACGGTATCGTACAGCACTAAGTAAGTCTTCCGCATAACGGAATCCTTTACCGGTTCATCTGCACTTGTTACACGCAGATGATCCACTGAACCGCCATACTTAAGCCGAAGCCCAAGCTGCAGTGCTGCAATGAATGAATCAAGCACTCCTGTTCCTGACATTGCTGAAACAGGCAGCAGAAACCGCACCGCCTCAGAAGAGAACTCCCGATAAAGGTAAAGTGTGCTTATGAAATTTGAATCAGATTCCTTATTCCTTGCAGGGCATGTCAGTGAGTGCACCCGTTGATCACGCTTGAATTGTACCTTACCACACGATTTACACACCCGGAACCCATTCCTTGGCATCTCGAGCCCTGCAATGCACACCTGCTCACCAAATGCATTGTGTTCACCGAAGTTGATCTCACGGAAAATCACACGCTTGAGATACTCAAATCCAAAGGGCAAATCTTCTCCTGAAAGCTTCCAGGCACCCTCCACATCCATGCTCTCAAAGTCAACAAGCATCTGTTTGTTGTAGAAAGCTGGCTTTCTGTCCTCTGAGTCATCGGAGATCCTGCTCTTCCTGTCTGAAGTTGTGGCAAACACCTGCCTCAGCCTTACCATAGAGCGTTTCTGCCCTTCATCAGCCCACATTGGGCTACCGCAGTTAGGACAGGTAGAACGAGAATCATCAGAGGAATAAAGCTCTGAATGTGAACACTGGTCGCAGAACCGCCACTCCTGCACCTCAGACTGCTTCATGTCTATCTGGTCAATCTGCACACGGCGGCCTTCAGCATAGAAGTGACTTCCGGGAACCAGCTCGCTTATAGCAGTTGAAGCCGCCCTTTCATACTCGTAAGACCATGTGTCAGAGCCACCGGTATTCCTCTTCCTGTAAACCAGAGATTTAAGCTGCACCCCTGCTTCCGGGAAGGCATAGTTCGGCAGAATTCCTGCATCGGTAAGGAAGTTGAAAGTACTTTTTTTATCAAGATCTTTAGCAAGCTGCTGGAATGCTTTCTTCTCTGTAACCAGCTCAGACAGCTCATAATTCCAGGATGTGCTTCTGGCAACTTCAGCATTCTTCTGCTTGATCTTGCCATTAAGGCTTCGCACTGTTTTTCTGAACCCATCACGAGATTCACGACACTGCAAAAGCTCATTAAGCACCAGTGAACGCAGACTACCGGAAGAGCCTTTCCCCCCATGGGTAACAATATGCAGCTGATCAAGAACTTCAGTTGAAAGAGAATTATTGAACAGAGCTGAAAAACCAGCAAACAATGAATCGGCATTCGACTCTACAAAAGACACCAGGTTCCATGGAAATTTTCTTTGATCGACACTATCCAATGAGCTGAACACCGTTGAAAGAGCCGGTGGCACAGAGGAAGCATCGGCACCGGACTGCACCCATCTGTCGAAGCAGTAGGCAACCAGCTGCCGCGCCAGCACAGCCCCTGCCCCCAGGAATACATCAGGTGTGGCTACATCTCCCTGTATCATCAGCAGAGGATCCGAGTAGAAGTAAAGATCATGGGGTCTGCCTGCAGCCACAGTAAGAGTAAGGGCATTACCGTCACGACGACCAGCGCGGCCGGTTCTCTGTAAATAATTAGCCTGTGAAGGAGGCACTGAACACAATATCAAAGACGACAGGTCTCCGATATCAATACCCATTTCAAGAGTGGGTGTGGAGGAAAGCAGATTCGGGAACCACGGCTTCCGAACAGAAGATTTAAACTCTTCTTCAAGAGTCTCCCGCACACTTCTTTCCAAGAGGCCGGTATGCTCTGCAGCAAACAACCTCTGCACCTCTCCACTTGAATAGAAAGACTTGTAGTAATCGTCTGATGAAGCAGCT
>JAOZRM010000231.1 GCA_029940175.1 Candidatus Sabulitectum sp.
AAAACTCTATGATGTGTACTTCACCATTGAAGAAATTACAAAAATCCAACAACTCTATAAATACTCAGAGTTAATGCCCGATAATCCTGACAAGCAAGCGAGGCATCTCTCTATACAGACCAGCTTTTTACCGGCAGGTCTTCGGGTTCAACACCTCCATTGATTCAAAATATCTTCTTGTAAGATTGAGGTTGGTTAACAGGGGTATGTTATTGTCCACTGCGGCTCTTCGTATCAGATAGTCGTTTGAGAGTTCATCAGGCTGATTGTTCTTGGGAAGATTGATAACAACACCGATCTTTCCCTCTCTGATAAATTCAATTGAGCCCGGGTGACCTTCCTCCATGGGCCATCTCAGTGTTTCCACCGTAATTCCGTTTGTTCTAAGAAATCTTGCAGTTCCAGGAGTTGCATAAAAACTGAATCCCATGTCCCTCATTATGTAGATCACCGGAAGCCAGAGAGCCTTCTGTTCCAGTGGACCGGTGGAAAGCAATGCCGTCTTTTTTGATATGATGAATCCCACGGAGCGCATGGCACTTAAAAGAGCCTCTTCCATGCTCTCTCCTATGCATCCCACTTCGCCAGTGGAGGCCATGGCCACACCCATCACCGGATCTACTCCGGTGAGTCTCTGGAATGAGAACTGAGCCGCTTTAACCCCCACATGATCCAGATCAATAGATGATCTGGTAACCGGTTCAATCTTTTCTCCCAGAATTGCGCGGGTGGCCAGATCAATGAAGTTTATGCCAAGAACTTTTGAGGAAAGGGGAAATGTTCTTGAAGCCCGGAGATTGCATTCAATAACCCTGATCCTGTTGCCTCTGGCAAGGAACTGTATGTTGAAAGGACCTGTGATCTCAAGCGCTTTTACAATCTTTCTTGCAGTCTGACGCACTCTTCTTACCGTCTCCACAAAAAGCCTCTGTGGAGGAATAATAACCGTGGCATCACCTGAGTGTATTCCGGCATTCTCCACATGCTCACCAAGTGCGTACAGCATTATCTCACCATTCCTGGCCACACCGTCAAATTCGATCTCTTTAGCCTGCTGAATGAACTTGGATACAACCACTGGGCAGCTTGGGTTAACCTCGGTTGCCCGTGAAAGGTATGCAGACATACTTCTGTCATCCCATACCACAGCCATGGATGCCCCTGAAAGCACATATGAAGGTCTTAGCATCACCGGGTAGCCAACCTTCGAAGCAAATTCTGATGCTTCTTTAAGATGCCCCACTTCACTCCATTCAGGCTGATCAATACCCAGTTCATCAAGCAGTGATGAAAATTTGTGCCGATCCTCTGCCCGGTCAATGCTGTCTGCGGATGTTCCGAGTATTTTTACGCCCTGGCTGTGAAGCCTTGGTACAAGATTATTGGCTATCTGCCCGCCCATGGACACAATGACACCCTCAGGCAGCTCGAATTCGTAAATATCAAGGACTCTCTCCAGAGTAAGCTCGTCAAAGTACAGTCTGTCACATGTATCGAAATCAGTTGAGACCGTCTCGGGATTGCAGTTGATCATTACAGTGAGGTAACCCATTTTCCGTGCAGTTTCCACTGTATTCACACAACACCAGTCAAACTCTACACTGGAACCTATTCTGTAGGGTCCGCTGCCAAGAACAACCACTGCTCCCGCCACCGGCTCTACATCATTTGCTTCACCCCAGTAGGTTGTGTACAGATAGTTGGATACAGCTGGGAACTCTGCTGCAAGGGTATCGATCTGTTTGACACAGGGCTTGATACCATTCTGTAACCTGAGCGACCTTACACTGCTCCAGTGAGCATCAATTGCCTTCGCTATCTGGTAATCACTGAATCCCATTCGCTTGACATGGATCAATTCTGCTGCACTGATTGAATTGATATCCCTCATTTTCATCTGGTTTACTGTGTTAACCACCTCTTTTATCCGAAAGAGAAACCAGCGGTCAATCCGTGTAAGCTCGTGAATCCGGTCAACACTTATTCCCTGAGCAAATGCCTCAACCACTGCGAAAATTCTTCTGTGGGTGGGTTGCTTCAGTTCCTCTTCAAGGTCGGTGAACTCAAGACTGTTCATCACAAGACCGTGCATTCCGGTGCCTATCATTCGGAGAGCTTTTTGCAGGGCTTCTTCAAAACCTCTGCCAATTGCCATCACCTCTCCCACACTCTTCATCTGGGAACCGATTCTGCTGTCTATCCCGTGAAACCGCTCCAGATCCCACCTTGGAACTTTAACAACAATGTAGTCCATAGCAGGCTCAAAGAATGCTGAAGTGCAACCTGTTACGGTATTGCGTATTTTCGAAAGAGGCATCCCAAGAGCAAGCCTTGCAGCAACCGATGCAAGTGGATATCCCGTTGCTTTGCTTGCAAGTGCGGATGAACGGGAAAGCCTGGCATTAACTTCAATTACCCTGTAGTCGCCTGTCTCAGGACACAGCGCATACTGAATATTGCACTCTCCCACAATACCCAGATGTCTCACAGTTCGTATTGCGATTTCCCGGAGCATGTGGTACTCGTTATTGCTCAAAGTCTGGCTGGGAGCAACAACAATGCTTTCACCTGTGTGTATTCCCATGGGATCGAGATTCTCCATGTTGCACACGGTTATGCAGCTGTCAAAGCCATCCCGAACCACCTCGTACTCTACTTCTTTCCAGCCTTCAAGATACTCCTCAACAAGTATCTGCGGAGCAAGTCTAAGTGCTTCCTCTGCCCTGGTCTTCAGCTGCTGCGCATTCCACGCTACACCACTTCCAAGACCACCCAGAGAGTAGCCGGAGCGCACCATAACAGGATAACCCAGCTCTTCCGCAGCCAGAACTGCCTGTTTGACTTCAAGGCACGCTGCAGCTTTTGCAGTTTTTACTGCTATCACATCAAGCTCTCTTACAAAACGCTCTCTGTCTTCAGTGTTCTTTATTGTTTCAACAGGGGTTCCCAGTACTTCAACACCGTATTTTTCAAAAACACCGCTGTCATGCAGTTCAAGACCGGTGTTAAGGGCAGTCTGCCCTCCGAAAGAGAGGAATACACCATCCGGTCTTTCTTTTTCAATAATTTTCAACACTGTACCTGCATCAACCGGCTGTAGATAAAGCACATCAGCCACGCCGCTGGAGGTCTGTACCGTGGCAATGTTGGGGTTTACCAGAACGGATTTGATGCCTTCTTCTTTCAGCACCTTCAATGCCTGAGATCCGGAATAGTCGAACTCGCCTGCCTGCCCTATTTTCAGGCCCCCGCTACCCAGTACCAGCACTTTCTTTAACTTGCTCTCACCCATGGTTCACTACCTCTCCGAGGAAATCATCAAAAAAGTCAAGGCTGTCCAATGGACCGGGAGCTCCCTCCGGATGATACTGTACCGCAGACCATGGCATAGTCGTGTGCTCAATACCCTCCACTGTTCCATCGTTAAGATTTGAAATGCTGACTCTCCACCATTCAGGAAGCGAATCTTCAACAACAGCGTAACCATGGTTCTGGCTGGTTATTCTGCAAGCTCCGCCCCAGATGTATTGCACAGGCTGATTCTGTGAACGATGTCCATAGGGCAGCTTTTCTGTGCTGCCGCCTGCGGCAAGAGCCATCAGCTGGCACCCCAGGCAGATACCTCTGACCGGCATAGTTGTACCGCTCTGAAACAAACTTCTTAAATTAGATATTGTGGAAACCAGAGAGGCGGGATCCCCAGGTCCGTTTGAAAGCAGCAGGCCATCCGCCTCCAGATCATCCAGATTGTTCTGATACGGTAACACCAGCACGCTGCAACCTCTTTTAACCAGTTCTGCAATAATGCTTCGCTTGCATCCGCAATCAAGCAGGGCCACCCTTGGCGAACCCGGGGGATTGATCAATTCCGGTGATGAAGTTGAAACAGCCTCAACAAGGTTCTTCTTAACTGTAAATTCACCAAACTCACTGTCAGGTGAAAAAGCAATCCTGCCTGGCATAGTACCGGACTCGCGCAATCTGCGAGTCAATTCTCTTGTGTCCACACCCTCCATTGCAGGAACACCCTGGGCTTTCAGCCAGTCACCAAGACTTCTCTCCGCATTGTGATGGCTGAACTCTGCCATATGGCTGGTTACGATCAGACCACTGACCTGTATCCGATCTGATTCAAAATCAGTACTGCCCTTTTTGAAGGAAGGTACGCCGTAACTACCCGCAAGAGGCCATGTAAGAACAAGAATTTGACCCCTGTAACTGGGATCTGTAAGACTTTCGGGATAGCCAACCATCCCGGTGGAAAAGACTACTTCTCCCGAGACTTCAGAAGAAGCACCGAACATTGAACCGGAGTAGAGAGACCCATCAGCAAGATGGAGACATGCAGACATAGCACCACGTCCTTTTTATTTT
>JAOZRM010000054.1 GCA_029940175.1 Candidatus Sabulitectum sp.
TGATCACCGGCTGATCTACGGGAAGATTAATGAGAACATCATCATTCATCTCTGAAGAATTCCAGAGTGGTCTCTCGATATGCGACTGAGAAGGAGTGTATTGCTTTGCAAGCCGGTGCATCTGCCCCATTAAAGCTCCGTAATTTGTGAACAACTCGTCTGTCCATCCAAACACACCAGGAGGATTTCCCTTCACTTCTCTAAAAGCGGTGGCAAGAAAATAACCGCCGCATCCATCATCAACTGCTTCCACAAGATTCCCTTTAGCCGAAAGTATTCCATCCGCAACAGAAACCCCGTTTGAGGCAAGATATCTGATCCACTCCACCTCAGCTTTGATAAGTTTTTCACTTCGGCGAAGACTGTGTGCGATCCTCAGTATGTATCCCGCATCATTCAAGCTGTACTTGAAAATGTAGCTTTCGAAACCTCCAAGTTTCTCCAGCTGATCACATTTTATCCCATATCTTGCCGATGCTTCTTTCAAAATGGCTTCATTGAATCGGTCTGTAATTCGTTTTTCCAAGAGATTCCTCCTAATTGGGTAGTGTTGGCGTGTACACATTATAATACCGGCTATGTTGAAACTAGCAATTCACTGGTTCTGGGCATTGCTCAGAAAAACAGCAGGAGTCTGCCTTGATCTATTCAAGGTTATGGTGCCTGCATTGATCGCTGTAAAGATTCTTGAAGTGGCCGGTATCTTCGGGCCGATTGCAGATGCGATTTCTCCAGTGATGGAACTGGCAGGGCTTCCCGGTGAAGCCGGGCTTGCATGGGTAACTGGAATGCTCTCCAATATGTACGGAGGGCTAACGCTTACAGCAGGAATGATTCACCCTCTTCACTTGAACACTGCCCAGGTAACCACTCTGGGTTGCATGCTTCTCATTTCCCATTCTCTTCCTGTAGAAATAACTGTAGCTGCCAGGGCCGGTGTAAAACCATGGTTCCTGGTTCCCTTCCGACTGATCACTGGCCTTATTTTTGGAATTATTCTCGGGCAGATCTTCAAAGCCACCGGTACCCTGCAGGGTACTCCATCAGTAATATGGAGTGCTGCAGAACAGGGCGCAGGTCTTTTTGAATGGATCCTTGGTACCCTGCGCAGCATGGCAACGATCTTCATTGTTATCCTGGCAGTTCTTGGTTTAATGGACATTCTGGACAGACTGGGAATCATGACTCTGTTGAAAAATATGTTCAGACCTGTGTTTACCCCTATGGGAATCGGTGATGAAGCTTCAACTATCACCGTGATCGGTCTGGTTCTGGGAATTTCCTACGGCGGAGGAATGATCATACGGGAAGCTGGCAGAGGAATCATCCCACCCAGACAAATACTGGCTTCTGTTTCCTTCATGAGCATATGCCACGCTGTAATTGAAGATACATTTCTTGTGGGCTCTCTCGGGGTCTGGGCAGTGGCAGCATTACCTGGAAGAATACTGTACTCCTGGATAACAATGTTTCTTTTGCTGCTTGTTTCAAGGCGAATATCTGATGAAACGATCAGGAAATTATGTAATCCACCAGAGCAGAAAACTTAAGGAGTCTTTCTCTCCGATTCCTTCAGCATGCTTGATTGCTTGTCCCACAATGCTGTAAAGCACTGATCAACTGTAGGATTTTTCGGCAGGATACCATCTGCAGCCATATCCTCCAGCATTCTGAGAATTGTGCCTATCACCGGTCCTTCGAATCCCATTGCCTGAAGATTCTGCCCCATCTCCAGAGGAAGGATTCTTCCCTTGTTCTGACCGGCTGCACGCTCTCGCAGTTCCTGCAGAGATTCAAGCGATTTGGCAACGTAATCAGGTTTGTGCGCTCTTATATCAGCTTCAGCAAGAGCAAACAAATTCTCCAACTGGTCATCCACATCCCTCATGAGCCTTCTTACTGCACTGTTGCTCCACTCAGAATGATAAAGAACAGGGCGCATGTGGTTTCGCACAAGCACGGCAAGAGCCTTCCTGTCTGCTCTGGAAAAACGAAGTCTCTCTGCAACCGAATTTACTATTTTTTCACCAAACACCTCATGACCGTGAAAATGAGGTTCTCCCTGTTCATCAACCTCACGAACAAGCCCCTTTGCTGAATCGTGCAACAAAGCTGCCCAGCGAAGAATGGCTACTGGAGGTACTTTGGCTATAACGTCCAGAGTGTGTTGCCATGCATCACCTGTATGGTATTTTCCCTGCTTCAATCCATCAATCACGAACAGGTGTTCAAGCTCCGGGATTACTTTCAGTAAAACCCCATCCTGTCTGGTCATGGAAAGAGCTTTCGCGGCTTTTACTCCGTCATCTACCACAAGAAGACCAGTGATCTCCCTGTACTTACGTTCCGGGGAAATGGTTGCCAGCTCCACAGAAAAATTCCTGGCCGACTGTCGAACCCGTTCTGCAATGGAAAAACCAAGCTTTGCGGCAAAACGGTAAGCTCTGAGTATTCGCAGGGGGTCATCCAGAAAAGCATCGTCCGGATTTCCAGGAGTATCTATGACTCTGTTCTTGAGGTCTTTCATTCCACCAAATGGGTCGATGAGGTCACCGCTTGCGTTAATAGCCATGGCATTTATGGTAAAGTCCCTGCGCTTGAGATCTTCCTGGATAGTTCCCCCAAACTCAACTGATGGGTACCGGGAACCTCTGCGATAAACTTCTGAACTGCGGAAAGTGGTGATCTCCGCTTTTTCGTGGGTTTCAGGATAGATAGCTGTAACTGTACCGTACCGAACGCCGGTGGGAATTACTTTTATCCCGGTCTCGGAAAGAAAATCAATAACATCTCCCGGATGAGCATCAGTTGCGTAGTCCATGTCGCCCGGGGGAATCCCCAGCATTCTGTCACGCACTGCACCGCCAACAAGGAAAAGACTGTGGCCTGCTTTTTCAAAGATTTCGAACATGCAGTAAATATACTAACGGAGCTGGTGTCAGTGTATGGCTCGGAACTCTTTGTTTCTCATGGTTAGTACAAGCAGAGCAATCACTGCACCGGAGGCTCCCAGGGTCCACAAACCGAACCGATCAACAAGAAGCCCCAGAACTGGAGCGTAAATCATGGCTGAGAGTGATTTTGCCTGGGATTCGATGGACAGCACTGTCGCTCTCCGATTTCCCGGGGAAACGTGATCAAACCGGCTGACCTGCATGGGTCTCCATAAATTCTGTATCAGCTCCAGTAAGACAAATACAACAATGGCTCCAATGTACCACCCTGCAATAAGCATTGGGATCAGAGCAGCATAACACATCAAATCCACCCACCAGAGAAAAGTGGCACTCCCCCTTTCTCCTCCTGAACAAGTTACAAGCCTGTGGGAGAATCGTGAGCCGAATATCCCAAGTAGTGCCAGTAGAAAGTAAACTCCTCCAGCAAGGGTGGCTGAACCCCGATCTCCCTGAAGACCAGCCAGCAGGGGGATTGAAATTACCATGGTTTTTATCACAGGCTGTATGTAATCACCGGTGACTTTGTGAACTCCCTGAAAGCCCATGGTCTCCACCATGAGGTTCCTCAATGGTCTGAATCTAACGGCTTCGGCCACAGCTGATTTCATGATCCCAATACTGTCCCTGAGAGATTTTCTTCCATGATATTCCCCCTCAAGATCCTTCGGATATGTTAGCAGATTCACCAGGTTGATCAGATATGGAGGAATGCAGAAAAGAAAAACTGTGGAGAATGTCCCGGTTCTCCAGACAAGAGCAGCCGCAATAATGCTTGAAAGGGCCGTACCTGTTTTCGACCAGGATCTGGTTACTCCATAAATTCTCGTCTTTTCTCTGAGTCTGCCATTGTTCTCCAGCCATTTAAATATCATGGCCTTATGAGTGCCTGTTCTAAAAGCATCTCCCACTGCAAAAAAGAACATTGCTAAAAACAGGAGAAAGAAGGATGATGAAAAACCGAAAACAATAAAAGAAACAATGTACCCCGCCATGGAGCCTGCCATACAGAGCCGTCTTCCATGAGAATCAGCAAGAGCCCCGCTGGGTATCTCCATAAGGGTTACCGCCAGTTCACGGAAAGCTATCAGCAAACCGATCTGAAAGAAGGAAAGACCCTTTTCCAGAAAGACAAGCAGGAGAAAAGGCTCGTAGTACTTCTGATTCTTGAGAAAACCATAGAGACTGAATCTACCCAGCATAGACCCTAGCCCTTAAATATTTTACTGATAAATCTCTTGAAACGACCAGGTTTTTTCTCCCTTGTTTTTCCAGACTGCTCACCTGCGAGATGAGAAAGGATTGAAGCAGTGTCTACATTTGCCTTGATCAGCTCAACAATTCTTTTGATCTTGTCCTGTTCATGAGGTTCTACTTTAAAAATTTTCTGAGACAATCTTCCTGCAGATTTCTCAAGTCCCTGATCAGTAGCAAAGAGTGGAATGTCAGTTGCCCTGAAAGCCTCAATTCTTCTTGAGTCCGGTTCACCACCGCACACAATAACGGCTCCTGGTCCAGTGTCTCCCGAGATGCGGGAAACCACGAGAGCATCCAGAATGTCCGGTCTGGAGTGATCAACAAGCAGTGATCTACCTGGAGTTTTCTGCACAATACGCAAAACTTCCTCAGCTGAGCCAAACGCAGACAAGTGTCCCGACACAGGTGCTGCTCCTGCCTTCATGGTTACAATTGGTTCCGCGCCGATGGCTCTCTGAATAAGTCCAAGTGAGGGTTTTGCAATACTGTCCTCATACGGAATGTAGCCGAACACGGGAATATTTCTTTCACCGAACCATTTTCCAAGAAGAGATTTAACCGATTCCATTTTCGCTGGAATTATCCTGTTTATTACCACTCCCAGTACAGGAACATCGTAATGGTAGAACATAGACGAACAAAGACTGAATCTATCTATAGTGGAACCGATACCACCATCAAGAACCAGTATCGCCGGAATGCCCAGGATCTTCGCAACCCTGGCATTGGACAGATCAAAAACACATCCAACTCCCGGGTGCCCGGTGCCCTCCACAACAACCATTCTACCTTTTCGACCAAGAGTTTTGTACGCCCTGCGTATCCTGCCCGGCAGATCTGCCGGCTCTCCAAGTTTTATGTACCTCGCAGCAGCGCCCCGGGATGTGGAGAAGGGGGCAGAGTTATCAAGTGACAGTCCCATGTCCAGAGCCCTGTCAACAAACCAGGAATCCTGTCCCACCTGTTCCCCCTCAATCAGAGTAGTTTTCTGACCCAGAGGTTTTGTGAATGACACACCATCTGGAAGGGTTTTCCTGAATTCCTCAAGCAGACCCAGACACAGGGTTGTCTTTCCTGCATCCTTGCCTGCTCCGGCAATGTAAAGACCTTTGCTCATTGTTCTCCATTCTTTATGTCCACTCTGATTATACAGGATCATAACCTCGAATACACGGGTCAACAAATCTCAGTTCGTGCTGCATACAACCAGCATTTATCCACTGGTTTCATGTTGACCTGAAGCTGTTATGGCTATTTTGCTTTTTCAGATTGATAGATCGGAGTAGTAAGAAGTGGATCGGTTTCTACTGATCGATAGAAATTTTATGAAATCCGTCTCACCGCCAGAGACTCTTCTCCCAAACAGTTATTGCCTGAGACAACTGGAAAACACAACAGGTATGATTACACCGGTTTGACCATAAGGTAGAAGTCCTGTCTGGTATCAAGAGAACCGCATGGCTCGTGCTCGACTACAGATAATCCATTTTCCTTTGCAAGAATGTTTACTACGTATTCCCGAGGATGGTATGAGCCACAGTAATTACTACCAGAAGTTTCCGGTTCAAGCACTACCATACGATCATTGTCGAATTGTTTTCTCTGATCATGGTCTAGCTCTATCTTCCAGTTAGCACCCTTAACTGTGATAAGAAGAGATCCTCCAGGCTTGAGAATTCTTGTAAGCTCGGTGATCCAGTGTTTCTGGAGATTTTCGCTGAGATGAGTAAATACTGAAACTGCATAGATCAGATCAAACTCCTGATCTTTAAATGGAAGCGCCGACGATAGGCTGTTTGTAAGAAATCGTCCGAATTTCAAATTGCGGTGAGCCCATTTTACAAGACTGGGATTGATATCTGTTCCGGTTAGCAATGGAGACCCTTCCAGGTCTTTCCAATGTCGGGCAATCCGTCCGCATCCGCACCCAAAGTCCAAAATACTGCCAAAGCTTTCTATGGGCCGATGATTCCTAGCCAGGATCGATCTGATGCTATCTGCGCCCTGTGCTCCGGTTCTCAGGAAATAACTAACATCATAGTTTGCGCTGACAGCGAAGCAGAGACTAGGGGGGGGAGAGTTTGATCTACAGACATGCTCCGATGACGTCCTTTGATAAACCAGGCAAGATCCTTTAGTGACCCAACAATTTTACGTTTGCACCATCGAACAGGATTCAGCAGACCAAGTGAACGAAGACTATTTGAGACTGCTCTTCTAGTTATCATTGTCATCTTACTTCCTCTTGATGATGGATATTATGAGGAACAATTTGAAGTGCCCCAGTGAAAAAAGAACAATTACAAAAAATGCAGTCCCTGTCAATTGATCAATGCAGCAGGCAACTCTCGAATAAATTCCCTGATTTCATCCCTTACTCTTCTGTAGTGTTCCAGGGCTTCTTCTTCCGTCTCTGCATCTCGGGCAAGCCGGGGCGGATCATCAAATCCTCTGTGGATGATTCCGGTTCTTGCAGGGAAGTAAGGGCAGGTCTCATGGGCATTATCGCAAACGGTGACAACATAGTCGAATCCTATTCCGTCCAGGTCGTCAACGGTTTTGCTGAAGTGACCGGATATATCAATGCCTATTTCCAGCATGACTTTGACTGCAAATGGATTAAGACCATGTTTCACTACTCCTGCTGAATACGATTCGAAATTCTCTCCCATGAGACTTGTGCAAAGCCCTTCAGCCATCTGACTTCTGCAGGAATTGCCGGTGCAGAGAAAAAGAACCTTTGTTTTGTCTTTCATCTTTCAGACCTCACTTCATTTTGCACATGACAGCATTCATTTCCCTGTATCCATCTCCATGTGGGGTGTGCCAGAAACATACCTGTTACCGGTGCTAGAATATACAACCACAAATACTGGATCTGCCCTGACACAAGAGCCGGTGAAAACAAGAGCAAAGGTGCCAGTACCCTCAGCAACACATCAATTTGCTTTCAAACAGCAAGAGATGGTTGTTAATTTTCTGTTAAGCTAACAGACTGACCGCAGAAACCGAGCCGGCGCACCCTGGTAGTTTAGGGCGCGCCGGCGAGGAGGGATGTATGACCGGAATAACCGGATGAAGCACAGGTTCTTACTTACCTGCCTCCGTATATATATACCCTGCTTGCCTGGGAAAGTTCCATAACGTGAAACCGGCGCACAGAGGGTGAATCCATGCACGGGTTTATCCGTAAACCCCGGACGGGAAGCTTCGGATGGATCAATTCAGGTCAACGGGAACACCGGTGACTGTAAAAATTACTCTTTCGCAAATATTGATAACCCTGTCCCCCACACGTTCAAGATTATGAGCTACCCAGTCCAGCATCATTGTCTGCTCGATACTGGATGGTTTCTCCATAATGAAAGTGATAAGTTCTCTGTGTACCTGATTGTAAAGAACATCTATCTGCAGATCTCTTGCGGGAATACTCCTTGCTGCTTCCTCATCATCCTCTGTGAATGCTCGTATTGCATCATCCAGCATCTGTCCGGCAATTGCTTCCATCCTTGGAATATCGATAAGAGGCTTTATCAACTTGCCCGGGCCGATCTTCTGACTGATCCTGGCTATTCCCTTTGCATAGTCTCCAATGCGCTCAATCTCGGTTGATATCTGTAGAATGGAAAATAGCAGACGGAGATCTGTTGCTACAGGTTGCTGGGTGGCAATGATATTCAGGCATTTCTCTTCTATTTCAACACACTTCAGATTGATAATCTCATCAGACTCGATTATCATTGCTGCACCCTGCATGTCTCTTTTTTCAAGGTACTTCACAGAAGCTGTGAGGTTTTTCCTGACATCTCCTGTTACCTGAAACAGACTTCTTTTCACTTCCTGCAGCTCTCTGTCAAAACTATCTCTGCTCATAATAACCTCCTGTCAGCCGAACCGGCCGCTAATGTAGTCTTCAGTTCTTGAGTCCGAGGGGGTGGTAAATATCTGTTTTGTAGAGCCGAACTCAATCAGGTTGCCTGCCCGGTTTTCGTCTGTAAGCAGGAATGCTGTGTAATCACTGACTCGGCCTGCCTGCTGCATGTTGTGGGTAACAATGGCAATGGTGTAGTTCTTCTTTAGCTCGTTCATCAGTTCCTCTATTTTCAGAGTAGCCACGGGATCAAGGGCGGAGGCAGGTTCGTCCATCAGGATAACCTCCGGTTCAACTGCAATTGCTCTGGCTATACAGAGCCTTTGCTGCTGCCCTCCGGATAGAGACATTCCGGACTTATGAAGATCATCTTTTACCTCATCCCAGACAGCCGCCTGTCTCAGGCTTCTCTCCACAAGTACAGCAAGATCAGAACGATTTTTTGTGCCGTGTAGCCGTGGACCGTAAGCTACATTATCGAAAATAGACTTTGGAAATGGATTGGGTCTCTGGAAAACCATACCCACTTTTTTTCTAAGCTCCACAACATCTTCTTTCGCCACATCTCTGTTATCGAGAAACACTGTACCGGAAGTGGTAACGCTGGGAATGAGATCATTCATCCGGTTGAAACTTCTTAGAAATGTGCTCTTGCCGCATCCTGAAGGACCGATAAATGCTGTGATCCTGTTCGAGGGTATTTTTATGTTTATCTTGTTAAGAGCTTTAAACTTTCCATAGAAGAGGCTGTAGTCTTCCGCCTGCATTCTAGTTACTTCTGTTTCCACTTCTTTCACCCCTGTTTCGTTGCTATCTTGCTGGTGATCACGTTGATTGTCAGATTCATGACAACTATCAGCGCCACCAGAACAGCAGCGGTGGACATAGCTTTGTCAAATGCCCTTGTTTCCATGGCGAGATAATAAACATGAAGGGCCATGCTTCTTCCACCGGACATAAGCGAGTGAGGAACCCTGTAGCTACCTCCAAGTGTTACGAAGAAAATAGCAGTCTCACTTACTATCCGCCCGGCACTGAGCAGAATGCCTGTAGAAATACCTCTGAATGCAGCTGGAAGAACGACCTTCCATGTTGTTTCCCAGCGGTTTGCACCAAGGGCCAGAGAGCCCTCTCTGTAACCGGCAGGTACAGACTTCAATGCCTCCTCTGTGGTTCTTATGATCACGGGAATAATCAGGCATGCTCCGGCGAGAGAGGCGGAAAGAATAGAAAACCCAAAATGCATTGCAGTTACGAACAATGCATACCCGAACAAACCGAAAATTATCGAAGGTACACCTGAGAGAGTCTCCACTCCAAATCTGGCAATACTAACCAGTTTGCGGATTATCCTCTTGTCAGTGTTACCGGAGTACTCCGAAAGGTATATGGCGGCTCCAACCCCAAGAGGCGCTGCAAAGGCCAGTGTTACCACTATCATGTAGAACGTGGTGACAATGGTTGAGTAGATACCACCATCCCCGGATAATCCTCCACGGGGTGATGTTGTGAAAAATTCAGGAGTGATACCCGGAAGACCTTTCACCATTATGTAACCCACCACAAATGCCATTATCAGCACTGCAACTATTCCCGCAAGCCAGAACATCCCGAACGCAGCAATCTGGGTACGGCTTCTTTTGTTCATCAGTGCGCTCCCTTATTCAGTAGGAATCTCGCTGAGCTGTTAACCAGCATGATCAGAACAAAGAGAACCACTCCAGTGGCAAACAAAGCACTTTCGTGAACTCCGGTTGCATAGGAAATTTCAACAGCAATGTTACCTGTGAGCGTTCTTGCTCTGCTCAAGAAGATGCTTAAGGGATTACCTGTGATGGCCGTTGGCAGAACTACAGAGTTTCCTATAACCATGATCATCGCAATTGTTTCTCCCAGTGCTCTGCCCA
Source organism: Candidatus Sabulitectum sp. (assembly GCA_029940175.1). Taxonomy (GTDB): domain Bacteria; phylum Fermentibacterota; class Fermentibacteria; order Fermentibacterales; family JCC-6; genus Sabulitectum. The sequence continues at coordinate 9,990 of JAOZRM010000054.1, forward strand.
GCCCTAGAACAACTGCACTGATAATGCCGGGTCTTGCTGCGGGAATCATCACCCGTGAGATGGTCTCCCATTTAGTTGCACCAAGGGCAAGAGAACCCTCCCTATACCCTCTGGGAACACTTCTGATAGCGAACTCCGAAATATTGGCTATGGTTGGCAATACCATCACCGCCAGAACAATAGATGCAGAGAGCAAACCGTAACCTGCATTGCCTGGAGCAGGTATTGTTCTGATCAGAGGAACTATGACCACCATGCCGAATAATCCGTAAACTACTGATGGTATTCCAGCAAGAAGCTCAATCGATGGTCTGACTATTCGAACGATCCACTCCGGAGCTATCTCTGAGAGGAAGACAGCAGTACAAAGAGCCAGGGGAACCCCGATAACCACGGCACCCAGAGTTACCAGTCCACTGCCTGCTATCATTGCAAGTATGCCGAATTCACCATTCCCTGGTCTCCAAGTAGTGCCTGATAGCAATTTCCAGACTCCTATCTCCCGGAACGCAGGCATTGCTTCTTTCATGGTGAACAGGAAGATCAGAACCACAATCAAAACTGAAGCCAGAGCCGAGATGAGTAGAACCACCTTCATTGTCTTTTCAATTCCTGTTCGCCGGATTCCGGAAGTCATTGGTTTTCTCCCTGCCTAGAAAGGCAAGTAGCCCTCAGCGACTACTATTGCCTGGCCATCTTCTCCAAGTATGAATTCAAGCCACTCTGCGACTGCACCAGTCGGTTCACCGTAAGTTACCATATTCAAGGGTCTTACAACCGGGTAACTGCCAGTACTTACGTTCTCTGCAGTGGGAAGAGCTCCGTCAATCGCCATTGGCTTTGTACTATTGTCGAGGTATCCGAAGCTGATGAAGGCAATGCAACCGGGTGTTGAAGCCACAGTTGTTCGAATTGCACCATTTGAAGGCTGAAGAATCGCTAATTCGCTCACAAGAGCATCGCTCATCACCAGATCTTCAAAAGCTGAACGTGTGCCTGAACCTTCTTCTCTGGAAGCTACTGTGATCATTCCTGCTACTCCACCAACTTCGCTCCAGTCGGTTATCTCTCCGGCAAATATTCCTCTGGCCTGCTCCATTGTTATTCCATCAACATCGAGATCAGGATTGGTAACAATTGCAATCCCGTCACGAGCTATGGTATGGACCACTATTTCAGGACAATCCTGAATCTCGCTGTCTTTGATCTCTCGGGACGCCATGCCAATGTCAGCAGTCTGCTCTGCTGCACTTTTTACACCAACACTGCTGCCACCACCACTCACTGTGACAAGAATGCTGGGATTGATGGCTTCGTAAGCCTCGCTGAAAAGTTCGGCAAGAGGCTGGACCGTAGTAGAACCAACAACACTGATCTCCACAGTTTCGCTGCCTGTTGCGCCTGCTCCCTGCTCTCCGGTTTCAGGCTGCCCGCAGGCACCTGGAAGGATCAATACTGCAAGAGCGATTATTCGGATGATATTCTTTTTCATTTCATTCCTTTCAAGTAACCGGTGGTGTCACAAACCTCTGACACTATCAAGGTTACTGGTTGCTAAAACTTCATTCTCCAGCCGAAGTACATGTCTGTGTAACTGTCTTCGTCTTCACTCTGGAACGTGTAGTTGCGCATACCTATCTGCACCGTGTTTTTGCTGCTGTACAAATCCATATTAAGACAGAAGTCAATGGCACCTTCATCGTTCTCAGGGTCATCACCGGTATATCCAGGGCTGTTATTCTCGTATCGAAGAGCCGGTCTTACTGCCTGTATTAAATTTCCGTCAAGGTCAAAACTGGCAAGAAGAGTAACTGCATAGCCATTTGCATCTGTCCAGTCGGAACCATCTTCCATGGGCTCACCGATCATCATGTACTCACCGATGAAAGAGAGTTCAACTGTTTCGCTAACTGGCTGGTTGACTATTGTGTAGAAATCAAGCGCCGTTGCGGAAATACTTGTTTCTCCTGTTGAATCTGCATTCTCAGTGTAGCTGCCAATAGCGCCAGCAACCTGAATACCATCCACAGGCTCAAGCACTGCGTGGGCTGTGAAGCTCTTGTGGCTGTCATCTTCCGGCTCGTTATCTCCGGCACCGTTCGTGTAAGCAAGGTTGATGTCTGCAGGGCCAAAACTCAAAGCCAGATTTCCACCAATGTCCCGCTTACCGAAGTCACCGAATGTATCTGCCAGCAGTGCCCGGTCCCGGAAGTACATGCTACTGCCTGACCGTGTGTAGCAGTGACCAAAAGGCCTCTTGAAATGCCCCATGGTAAATGTGGCAAGGTCATTGAAGTGCATGTTTATTGTGATGTCTTCAGTTGTAAGACTGAGGTCTTCAATGCTGCCGGTGTACTTTGTCGGCTGAGACTTGAAGGCGATCTTTGCGTCAACCCACTCGTTCAACCGTGGATACCACTCGATGGTGGCAAGAACGCTGAAACCGTTGTCCGGATCTGCATCCTCTTCACCATAAGTATTGAATGTACTGATGACATAGCCCTTAAACTGAAGAAGCTCAGAACCTCCAGTGGAAAATTCACCGCTGGCCAGTGCAATTGACGAGGTTAGAATCAAAGTCATAATCATGATGTTACGCAATTGAAAACCCCTTTCGTTTTCAGTTCCGTCACCGGAAGAATTGCCGATGACATTGGTAACATCAGATCAGTTTGTTAAGAGAGTATTTGGAAATTGTTAAGGAATTGTTAAGAGAGAAAGAGAATTATTCTCAAGCTGTATGGAGTTTCAGGGAAGACTTTGTAGATAAATACCATAACCGACCTTCTCTCCGATTGCCATCATGTTCTGTTTCAGTAGCAGCAAAACGGCACAGTTAATGCATAGATAAAAACTGCGGAAAACCACGTTTATTTATCGCAACATCCACTTGATGAAGCAATACTTAACCAGCCAATACCTCTCAGTCAAGCATATCCAAAGGGCTTCTGGTAACCGGCTTCAACTCTTTCATTACATGCAGATACACTCTTGTGGTCTCCAGGCTCTTGTGTCCCAATAACTCCTGTATTTCACACAGGTCTGTCCCACTCATAAGAAGGTGTGTTGCAAAACTGTGACGCAAAGTGTGAACGGTAGCTCTTTTAGGTATTCCGACAGCGTTTACTGCTCTTTTCATTTCCCTTTGAACAGCACTGGGGTGCAAATGGTATCGGACTGATCTGCCGGTATCAGGATCATTGCAAACTCCTGTTCCCGGAAAAACAAACTGCCAAGGCCACTGGAGCCCTGCACCAACATATTTTCTAGCAATTGCCCCAGGCAGAAACACCGGAATCTTTTCTTTACTCAAGCGATTCTTCAGCCTATCAATATGAATTCTCAAGTCAGGTACAAGTGTTCTTGCCAGCAGCGTTACTCTATCCTTGTTGCCCTTCCCCTGACGGACAACAACGGAACAGTTTTCAAAGTTGCAGTCCTGTACTCTCAAAGATAAAGCTTCACTCAGCCGCATACCCCCTGAATAAATTATTCGCACAACAAGCCCCGACACACCCTGCACCTCTTTCAACACACGGCACACTTCATCCTGGGACAATACTGCAGGCAACCTCTGGGGTCTCTTAGCCCTCACACCATTAATATCAGCCGGTTCCTGATTCCATACATTTCTGAATAGAAACAGTACAGCATTAAACGACTGATTCTGGGTTGATGCTGCTACTTTCCGATTCAATGCAAGGTATGTCATGTAGTCCCGGAAAGATCTATCAACCCTGTTATCAAACTTTCTCAATGAACAAAATTCCAGATATCTCCTGCACCAGTTACAGTAACTCTTCACGGTTTTCTCTGAATAATGCTTAACCCTCAGTCTACTTCTTACTACCTCTACAGGATCTTCCCTAATGCAATATTCTTCCGAGCACTCCCCCAGCGACAAATTCTTATACAACTTTACAGCATCCAGTGCCTGTCTTATCTGCCAGTCTTCCCTTGCTTCAGCATCAAGAGCTCTCGAAAAATCGACCTCCTCCGGCGAATCCAGCTGCAGGTATTGCCGGACCCAGAAAACAAAATACTTCACGCTTTTCTCAGGAATAATCTGCCTCTTCTTCAGCTCATTCTGAAACTCATTCAATTCCCCATACATCTCAACCTCCAAGTTTAACTGACTCAGGTAAACCACGAGAATCACCATGCTATGTTTACATGTGTTTACCGTTTATTGCAACCATTAACCATTGACACACCACAACCAATGCATCATCATCCATTTCACTTGCATTTTTCCGAGTTTACCTGATGCAGTACAATCATTGTTCGGCCTACAAAAAGGAGTAACTGGTAATGACTCGAGCTTGGAAACCCGATACATATCCATTTGTTACTTCGCCAACAAATCATGAGTTAAAGAAAGAATATTCTAAGGGTGAGCTGCTTGTGGACTTAGAATATTTGCAGAACACTCTGGAAGAAGTACACCCAAATCTATATTTCAGCAAATCGTCTGATTTTTCATATGAACAACTAACAGCGATTAAGACAGATATCCACGGCAAATTAACAAGACTAGAATTCTATTCCAAAATAGCTCCATATGTTGCAGATTTTGGAGATGGACATACTTCAGTACGTGTCCCAGATAAGGAATATGCTAATTCGGATGCAATTGGAAATATCAGATTTCCGTTTAATGTGAACTGTAAGGATGGTGTAGTCACTCTAACGTCTACTGTACTGGAGCAATTTGAAGAGTATGTTGGTAGAAAATTATTAAGTATCAATGGTAAACCAATTAATCGGATTCTTGAAAGAATGACTTCGATGATGAGCGGTGAGAGTATACATTTTAAATATAGCTATCTTTTCATGCTTTTTTCCAAATTGTTGTTTGTACTTGGAGGTAGTGCTAGAAATTATTTACTAAAAGTTTCCGGTGATCCGTCCCCAGAGGAGTTAACTGTACCAGGTATAAGCAAGGCTCAATCAAAAATTGATTCAGAAAGCAAAACAGTAAATGTAACTAAATCCTACACATATAAAATCCAAAAGGAATTTGACTGTGCTGTACTAACGCTACTCAGTTGTGAAAGTGAAGAGAAATCTAGAGAGTTTTGTCAGGATTTTTTCAATGTACTTGAAAGAGAAACAATAGGGAATCTTATTGTAGACCTACGTCATAACGGCGGAGGCCACGATGCTATTGGTAATGAGATTAGTGCATATCTTACGAGTAAACCAGTTTCTCAATTTTCAGGTATGGAAATGAAAATTTCAGCAAAGTATAAGAAGTACTTAGCAGGACATTATCGTGATGGAGCGGGATTTCCAATGAAATTATTACCCTTATCTATTTTGACTTTACTCCATCCTGTTTTAAGGATGAAAACAGGCTCAATTTATAAACTTTCCTTACCAGAAGTAACCCCACCCAATAGAAATCCAAGATTTAAAGGCAGAGTTTTTGTTGTAATCAGTCAATGTACCTATTCGTCAGCGGCATCTCTTGCTGCAATGGTTAAAGCATATGGTCTCGGCAAGCTAATTGGTGAGCCTACAGGTGGATATGTAAGTACTTATGGGGATTCCTTTATGTTCAGCTTACCAAACACTAAGCTTCTGTGTTCAGTATCACCTAAGTTCATCATTGGACCAGATGGCGTCAAGAAGCCTGAACCTACATATCCTGATTACTCTACAAGCGATTTAGATATTGATAATCTGGTCGGTCCAGATGCAATACCTAAAATAATCAGGAATTTAAATAAATTAAAATAGAACAATAATGACTCTGGCAAACGCATTGAACTTAAATGAAATATTATAAAATGAAAGCCGAACAAACAAATGCAACAGAACAGCGGCTTAATCTGCAATAAACTGGTTATCACTGTCTGCTGATTTGAAGCGTTCGCCGTAATTGGCAGAGTAAGGCTAAACCTTTAAAGGATAGTAATAATTTTAGACTGCGAATATCTACATATTGACCAATCATCAGTGAAAAAGGTAA
>JAOZRM010000385.1 GCA_029940175.1 Candidatus Sabulitectum sp.
AGCTGATCAACTGTGATTCCAATTCATTACAGCATCAATTTCTGATGATTTCCGGTCAAAAATCCATTTCCAGAACGGTATGATCTTAACGCAACATTGATTCAGAGTAATTGTTTCTTCCTGATCAAAAGTTACTATTGTACCTGAATCTCTATTGAAGAAATCCGTTGCTTCTTCAAGCCCTGCATACTCCCTTTTCCGGTTTTCATCATTCAGATGCCAGCAGACCTGTATGCACTCATATTTATCGTCTTCATCTTTCCAGATGAAGTCACATTCCCCCTTCCCCACATAATACCATACAGGACCTTTTCTGAGAAGCTGAATGAACACAGCAGTTTCAAGCATATGCCCTCTGTTGGGTGAAATTGTAAAAGCAACTGCATTGCTCAGCCCCTGATCCACTGGATACACCTTCCTTGGTGCAAGAATGCTTCTTTTAAGCGACCAGTCAAACTTTCGAACCTGAAAGAGGAGATAAACATCCTCCATATATCCAAGGTATTCCTTAACCGAAGTTGGGCTTCTGAAGCCAATCACCCGAGCCAACTTACCATAAGATATTTTTGCTCCTGGGTTAGACATTAAATAAAGAGCCAGATCCTGAATGCCCTGCTTTTCCTGTATTCCATACCTGGCGATAATATCTCTGAAAAGAATATCTTTAAATACTTGTTCTAGAAGCTCCCTCCGATAATGGGTCAGGTATTCAGGAAAACCACCTGATTTTATGTATGCAAAACTATTTCGCAGCATAAGTCCGGCATCAGTAGTAGTTGAAGCAATTTGCGGTAGCTCACAATGAGCAAGAAATTCACTGAATGAAAATGGAAACAATTCATGTTTAAGGTATCTACCTGTAAGGTGACTCCCGAGTTCATTACTGAGCAGTGAGCTGTTTGATCCTGTAACAACAAGGTTTGCACCTGTGTCGTGCATTCTGCGCAGGAAACGTTCCCAGACAGGTGCAAGCTGAATCTCATCAAAGAGATAAACAGAATCTTTACTCTCTTTGGTGAAAATGGTAAAAAGTGCTTCGTAGTCAGCCTCTGAAAAACGTGACAGCCTGATATCGTCAAAATTCAAGTAAACGAATTCACTATCAGAATCTTCAGCAATCTGTCTTAACAGAGTGGATTTGCCACACCTCCTAACCCGGAAATTTCACAAATAGCATTGTGAAGGCCGTTTCAAAGTGTTATATTACGGTGCGAGCCAACAACA
>JAOZRM010000232.1 GCA_029940175.1 Candidatus Sabulitectum sp.
CTGGTATCCCATGATAGTGGATACTATGGAAAAATACAGCGGTGGTTTTGATATTCCACTCTGGGTCATGGAGTACAACATCATGGCCATGGTTGATGACCCGGTATGGTCAAATTATCTGGATGGACTCTTCATAGCAGATTGTATTGGGCATATGTCTAAAACCGATATCCCAGTGGCTGCTTCCTATTCCATAGCTGAAGGTGATCCCGGTGATGATACCTTCCCTCAGTACGGCGTGATCCGCACAGATACCCTTTCCATGCGTAGTTCAGCATGGGTGATGAAGCTTTACAATGAGCGGTTTGGGAACACGGTTGTGGAGGCATCCAGCGATCAGGTCGCAGCAGGCTACGGTCTGGAAGTATACGCAGCCAGGTATGATGACTGGACGCTGTCGCTTATGGTAATAAACAAAAACCTTGATTCTTCTTACACCGCATCAATAGAGCTGAGCGGATATATGTCTGACGGAACTGCTGATGTCTGGCAGATCGTAAATGATATGCCGATAGATGCCCCGTGGAACGGTACCTCGGGAATAACATATCAGGGTCAGATCACTGGCAGCCCCGAAAGTTTCAGTCACACATTCCCCAAAGCCTCGGTAACCTGCATCTGGATAAACCCGGACCCCGCCGGAATACAAGGAAATATCCCTTCAACACAAGTTTCTCTGATGTCAATTCCCAATCCTGCAACAGAGTCTGTTTCTTTCCATTATTCTCTGCGGGAGCCAACTTCCGGGATCATAGAGATCTTCAGTATTTCAGGGCGTCTGATAAGATCACTTGAACTTAACTCATCTTCAAATACCGGATTAGCAGAATGGAATCGCAGAGACAACAATGGAACAACTGTTCCACCTGGTATTTATCTGGTAAAACTAACCTTAAACAACCTTGGGATCAGTCACATGACAAAGCTGATTCTTTTATAGTAAAGGAGATAAAAACCATGAATCTCACCATTACAATTCTGGTTTTTCTTGCTTCAGCATTAATCGCTCAACCTGCTATCACAGATGTGCTTAATGATCTGGATCAGCTTTACAGAAGCGACAACAGCTATTCAGAGATGTCTATGCATATTATCACGGAGCACTGGGAGAGAACTCTTACTATGGAAACCTGGTCAGAGGGAAGAGACAAAACATTTATCAAGGTTTTGTCGCCAGCAAGGCAGGCAGGCTCAGCAACCCTTAGGATAGGTTCAGAGATGTGGAACTACCTGCCAAACACAAACAGTACCGTTAGAATTCCGACTTCGATGATGACCGGCTCATGGATGGGTTCCGACATTACAAACAACGATATTGTAAAAGAAATAACTTACACGGATGATTACACGGCAGAGTATATCTTCGATCCTGATAGCAGAGGGGCCAGTTCTGATGGGATCTACTTACTGAAGCTTACTCCTAAACCATCCACCGCAGTTGTATGGTCTTACATAATCTGTGGTGTATCAGTGAATCCTGTTCTGCCGGTTTGGGAGAAGTACTATGACCAGCACGACAACCTCATAAAAACAGTTACCTTTTCTGATGTGCAGACAATGGGTGGAAGAACAATCCCTACAGTTATGCAGGTAATTCCAGCAAACAAACCCGATCAGAGTACAACCATAACATGGTCAAACACATCATTTGATCAGGGTGTCAGTGAAGACATCTTTTCTCTGGACAATCTTCAATCCGGCGGGAATTAGAAATGGGCTTGATCTCAAAACTTGCCTGGAGAAACATCTTTCGTCAGAAGAGAAGAACCATTCTGACAATCATGACAATGACCGGAGGTTTTGTTCTTTCAAGCCTTTCAATAGGCTGGATGGACGGCTCTTACAGTGGGATGATCCTGTTTTTTACAAACCACCAGACCGGTCAGGTTCAAGTGCACAAAAGTGGATATCTGGATAATCCTTCGATTTACGACACAGTTAACGACTACATAACCGTGGGAGAACAGATCGAGACAGTTGATGGTGTTCGAACATGGGCTCCCAGAATATATGTGGGAGCCCTGCTGGCTTCCAGAGAAGAGGGGGCATCAGAGGGAATTTTTTCCAACTCCGCCGCTGCCTCCATTATCGGAATAGATCCTGTGATGGAAGAAAACGCAACAGGCTTCTCCAGTCAGATCACGGATGGTGAAATGCTTACAGCATCCGCAGCAGATTCTTCTTTAAGAGCAACTGGAATGATTCTTCTGGGAAAAGAACTTGCGCTAACGCTGAATGTTTCTGTTGGAGATTCGCTGATTCTTTTCTCTCAGGCAGCTGATGGTAGTGGAGCCGACAGAAAGTACATGGTCAGAGGAATTGTTTCAACGGGAAATACTGAAGTTGACCGGACAACCTGTTACCTTACACTTGCAGACACCCAGCTTCTTTTTGCCCTGGATAACAGAGTGCATGAAATTGCAGTAATGACTACCTCACTCAAAGAAGTTGACAGGGTTGCCGCCGAAGTTACTTTAGTTACAAACTCTCTGGGTCTTTCCACTGCTTCCTGGAAGGTATTTGCCAGGGAATTCTATGCAGGAATGAAGGGGGATGAAACTCAGCTTAAAATAATGCTGGGTATAATTATAGGTGTTGCAGCCCTTGGTGTTCTTAATACAATTCTTATGATGGTTCTGGAACGACGAAGAGAGTTTGGAGTGATGAAGGCAATCGGAACGAAACCGAAGTCAATAGTTCGAATGATTGTACTTGAGGCAAATGTAATGGGGCTTGTAAGTATTGTCATCGGTAGTATTCTCAGCACTATTGGTTTGCTGATATTATCGAAACACGGAATGATCCTGGATCCTCCACTGGATTACGGGGGGTTTGTATTCCGTGAAATGGTTGCTTCAATTACTCCTGCCTGTTACTGGATTCCATCTGTCTGTATCATGATCACCGCTTCGGTTGTAAGCTTGATACCGGCCTTGAAAGCTGCTCACACTGATGCAGCAAAATCCCTCCGGACGGTGTGATATGTTTAAGAAACTAATGATGCTGTCATGGCGTAACGTTATGCGGAACAAGCGAAGAACCATTATTACAGGCATTGCTATCGGGGCTGGTCTGGCTTCACTTATGTTCTCTGATGCTTTGTTTGTGGGCATGAATGCTCACATGGTAGGAAGCACAACCTGCACATGGATGGGCGATGCGCAGATCCACAGAGCAGGTTTCCGGGAAACTGCTAGAATCTCGTATACCATTGAAGACCCTGTAAGAGTTCAAAGCATGCTTGCTGCAGATACGCTGGTAGTTGCCTCAACTGGCAGACTGATCTCCCCGGCTTCTCTTCAGTCGGCAATGGAGATGAAACCTGTTACCCTTATGGGAGTAAATCACCTTACCGAGAGCCGGATCTCTATGCTGGAAGTTGCAATAGATACAGGCAGCTATCTTTCCGGTGACAGTATGGAGATAATCATAGGTTACAAACTGGCAGAGGATATGGAGCTGGCACTTGGTGATATCGCTGTAATAACAGCAGCCATGGCAGACAGCGGTTTTGCATCGCAGATGTTCATGGTCTCAGGTATCTGCAAGTTCGGCTCGGATCAGTACGATCGATACACAGCTTATGTAAACATAGAGTCTGCAGAAAGTCTTCTTGGGCTGAAGGGCGAACTTCATGAGATTGCTATCAGATTTCCAGACCCCATGATCGCCATGAATCCTGATCTGACATTCTACAGTACCTTTTCACCGGACAGTAACAGAGCTGAAGGCTGGCCGACACTGGCACCGCAGATAGCATTCATGCTTGGAATGGTGAATGTAAGCCTTTCGATAATGGCTGTTATTCTGTTTGGCCTTGTACTATTCGGAATAATCAACTCTCTCTTTATGTCTGTTTATGAAAGAATGTATGAGTTCGGAATAATGAAAGCTGTAGGCACATCAAAACTTAACATTACTGTGATGGTTCTTCTTGAAGCATTCTGGCTTGGAGTGGTTGGTTCGGTATTGGGCGCGGTTTTCGGTTTTGCTATTATCGAGTACTACGCCAGTGCCGGGATCAACTTCGGAGACATTACTTTATCAGGAGTAATGTTTGACAAACCCCTTTACACAATTATCGACTGGTCCAGAATATGGATATACCCCATTGCTACTCTTCTTTTCACCACACTTGCCGGATTGTATCCGGGAATTCATGCCGGTAATCTTAACCCATCTGAAGCCATGCGCAAAAGCCTTTAACGCAGGAGATAGATAGATGAATGCAAATAATGTAGATGTAATAGTAACAAGAGGTTTGAAGAAGACCTATGAGGATGGTGGAGTTCCAGTAGAAGCAGTACGGGGTATTGATTTTACCCTGACAGAAGGGGAA
>JAOZRM010000386.1 GCA_029940175.1 Candidatus Sabulitectum sp.
ACATTCGTGGACGCAGTAAGAAACTCAGAATTAACTACAGAACCACCGAGGAGAATCGGAATTGGGCAGTTGCACTGCTGAAGGGCCTTTCGTTTGATGATCTGGATGGTGGAAAGGATTCACTTGAGGGTTACAGATCACTGATGCATGGAGCAAAACCTGAAGTGTTTGCATTTTCCTCCTTCACCGAAGAGATTGCTTTCATAATAGACAAGCTGAAACCGTTGGTTTCAGAAGCAGGCGAGCTTGACAAAATTTGTATTGCTGTACGAACCAATAAGCTTGTACAACAGTATGCTGAAGAACTCAAGAAGCATGGTTTGAACCCCTGTGTAATTGACCCGAAGCGTAAGCACGATCGCAAGGAACATGGTGTTCGCATTGCAACCATGCACCGCGTAAAGGGTCTGGAGTTTGATACCATGATAATAGGCTCTGCGAACAAGGGCATCATACCCCACTACAGGGCTATTGCCGGAAGCGATTCTGTTACTGAACAGGAAGGGCTGAAGGCTGAAAGAGCTCTAGTGTATGTGGCTGTAACCAGGGCAAAGAAGAATGTGCTGATAACGGGATATGGTGAAATGAGTGAGTGGCTGGATGTATAACCAATACCGCAACCTGTAGGTTGACATGAATAAGGTAGAGCTGTTAGATATTGACTGCATCCCTGTGGATTTGTTCAGGTATAGAACAATGAAAGCACTCTCTATTGATGGAAAAGCTCCTGCTATTGATAGTTTGACAGAATGGAAAAAAAGTTCACAAGAAGATTTTCGCGGAATTGTTGAGGGAATAAAGATGATGTGCTTTAACATAGTAATCCCAAAAACTCCCAGATTAGTGAATTGCATTGGATATTCTGGGCTTGTTGAGATCAAGGCTCCTCGTAAAAATGCAAGACTTTTCTGTTTTGTCGATAAACCGGGTACCTCAAGTGAAGAACTGGTTATTTGTACCGGTGCGTTCTGGAAGAAAGACGGAGAGAAGAAGAAAGCCAGGGAGCGTCAGAATCTCAGCATGAAAGAAGCTTACAGACTTAGAGCAATCTATCTTAAATCAAAGAGAGAGGTTTAGAATGTCTGAAAAGAAGGATTCCAGGCTTGAAGCTGATCCCCTTTTCCTTGTAGAGTATATGAAGGCTACAATTACAAGTGACATTTTCACTGTTATGGAAGAAGAATCAATTTCAAAAACTGAACTTGCAAACAGGT
>JAOZRM010000387.1:0-399 GCA_029940175.1 Candidatus Sabulitectum sp.
TTACCATGGTTATGGACAACAACGATGCAGAGCAGCGTCATGGAGTACAGCCCACCTACAAAAAGGTGAAAGGATTCCAGCCTCTCCAGTTGAACTGGCAGGGCTACTTTGTGGATGCCGTATTCCGTGGCGGTAAGAAGCACAGCAATTATGGTGATACCGTTCAAAAGATGATTATCCATGTGGTAGAACAGATCCGTAAGCACTACAGTGAAGATGTTCCTATCGTTCTCAGGTGTGATGCCGGTTTCTTTGATCAAAAGCTGTTCAGATGCTTTCAAGTACTTGGTATCGGTATTCTCTGCGGAGGCAAACATTACGCAGATATCAATGAGTTTGCCGGTAGTGTAAAGCTGAAACACTGGGAACAGTACAAGAAGGGTGAAGGAGAGAAAGCCA
>JAOZRM010000387.1:409-1214 GCA_029940175.1 Candidatus Sabulitectum sp.
CTTAGCGACTTCACCTCCTAGAATTGGTCTTGGATCTGATCTTACTATGAATTCGGAGATCGTCGAGGAACCTGGGAGATCGATGAATTTCTCAGGGCATTCTATTGCACCCAGGAGACAGAAGAGAACGGACAGTACCTTATGGACTTTGTGAAGCATGACTCGATCATTTACACAAATCTGGGTATGGGTGGTAAAATTGATGAGCAGCTCATCAAGGCCGGTCATGGTGATATGCTGAAGGCTGGAATGATTATCGAAACCTATTTCGGCAGGGGCAGCGATGAGCTTGTGAACCGGGCATTCAAGAATTTTGTCTCACAGAAACTGCCATTTAAGCGTTTCAACATGAATGCAACCTATTACTATCTGTCAATGACAGCATTCCTGCTGCTTGAAGCATTTAAGCATGATGTCTGTCATGACATCATTCCAGTATCATCCTACTCCACCACTGTACGCAGGCAATTATTCGACAATGCGGGGAAAATAATCCGGAAATCTAGATATACGATCCTAAAAGTCACGGCCTCAATAATGAAAAGACTAGAGTTCGATACCCTCTGGGAACGCTGCAACAACCCACCAATAAAATTCATCTGGCTTTGAACTAAGCCACTGTCTGCTCTGCATGCTTTGAGAAAAGCAGATGCAGAGTTGCGTCCTGAAATAGTCTATATTCCGATGCAGGAACAAGATGTGTGTGATCTGCTCTTCTTTTTGCTGAAATGGTCATGTAGGCGGATGAGAATAAAATCTTGACGGTAAATCCACTGGAAGTTATAGTTCTAACTCACATTCATCA
>JAOZRM010000055.1 GCA_029940175.1 Candidatus Sabulitectum sp.
TCGTGTTTGTTGGCACGGGCCTCGCAAGAGAGCTTAGAGAGGTTTCCCTGCCAGAAAGCACAGATGCCAGACCTTCATTGGTCTGGGGACTGCACAACCTGAGTAATGTCTGGAGTGCTTTCCTTAATCTCGGCAGGTTTGGAGATCCGGATGGGAACTATCCTTCAATGGAATGGCCCGGTGGTTCAGGAGCAAGTTACCTGTGGGCAGGTAACTTCTGGAGTTCTTGCGCCGGCGAAGTAACTCAATCTGGAACTTACGGCAAGTGGGCAAGTTGTTCGGATTACGGCGATTGGGAATTGTGGTCCAGTGACGGTTTCCCTATGGAGAAACTCGTTCCAGGTCCTACTGCTCTTGAGCAGACCCAGTACGGTTACGATGACTGGGATCTCACCAGAAATGCTGAGCCTTACGGCATGCGTGTATGGGAAGAAAACTACGGCTGGGGAACACCCGGTTACAATGATTTCATTGCAACCAAGTTCACAGTTACCCATCACAGCGAGTATGGAAATGGCACACCGCTTGACGGTTTTTGCATAGCTATTCGCGGTGACTGTGATGTCTCAACTGCTGATCCCGTAGAGGCGCATGTTGAGGATATGGTCTACTACGACGGTCATGCGATCTGGCTCGAGGGTGATCCTGAAATTGCTGATTTTGAGTACATATTCCAGGATGGCGTGAATGCCAGCGAGCAGGATATTTACACATACCAGCAGAACCCTGACAGCCCTCTGGGAGAAGATGATCCAAACAACATCTTCTACTACTACAACTATATGGGTGAAGATAACGTCATGGATAATGATGTTAACGGTGATGGTGTTTCAGACCAGTACACCATTCTTTTCAAGACAATAGATATTGCGGACCCAAGCACATATATCTATCCTGTTAACGGTGGAACTGGTATGGATATGTTCACAGAGGGCAACCGCCCTGAGCATTTCTGGCAGCATGTTGTGGGTGACACAACATACGCTGTTGTTCCAAGAAGCATGAGCTTCATGTGGGACAGTGACGGTGCTGGAAGTTCTGTTGACGACAGTGGCGAGCAGGATCTTGATAACCCCGCAGTGGGTTTCATCGCCTGGCGTCTTATTGACTTGTATTTATTGAAAGCTGACGGAACCACAGAGCGTCCTATCGATGTTTACGATGTTCCTATCCCACTCAGCCACGCCTGGTGGAACTGGGAAAGTGATCCGGGAATCGACGTCGAGAAGTACGACTACATGTGGGGTCAGTTCCCTGATGAGAGCGGTCAGTACAGTGGACCGGCTTATCTTGAGGACTGGGTAGGAAATGCAAACACACCAGAGGCCAGAACTACTCCAAATCCTGGACCGTGGCCTTTTGTTTACAACAATCCTCTCGCCCTTGGCTATCCCACGTTTGATTACAGGTTCCTGCCTACAATGGGTCCTGTGAATCTTGAAGACGGAGACAGTCTTGTTGTTGTTGGTGGATGGATCGTTGGTCTTGGTCTTGCTGGCGCAAGAGTGGCTGCCGATGAGCTTCTCAGTGCCTACTACCTTGACGATGGATGGGGAGTTCCTGAACTTCCTCCAACTCCGGTTCTTTTCTATGAATCACAGAACAATGCTGTTCACCTTGAGTGGGGTGCAAATGCCGAGTCATACTCACCATTTGGTGGGTACAATATTTACCGCTCTACTTTCGAGCCTGCAGGCTTTGAGCTGATTGCTACTGTAACTGACCCAGGTGTACATGAGTACACAGATAACACAGCTCGTAACGGATTCCCTTACTACTATGTTGTTACTGCTTTTGACGCCGTCACTGGTGTAGAAAGCACCAAGAGTAACTACAAGCAGAACATTGAGGGATCTCCTCTTGCTGTTACCCCGAATTGGGCAACCGATTCTGACTGGGTTAACAACGTAAGAGTAGTACCAAATCCTTACAAAATAAGTGCTGCATGGGAACAGACCTACTTAAACAAAATTGCGTTTATCAACCTTCCCAGCATGTGTGATATTCACATCTTCACACTTTCAGGGGATCACGTAATTACTCTTGAGCATCGCGATTATTCCGGTGAGGTCGGTACAGAGTACTGGGATCTCGTTTCCAGGAACGATCAGGATGTAGTAACTGGCCTCTACGTATACAGAGTAGAGACCGCAGACGACTTTGTCATTGACAAATTCGCAATCATCAAATAGGAAGGGAGGAAACCATGAAGCGAAAAAGCATGAGCGTGATACTTGCAACCGCACTGGTTGCCTTCCTGCTGTTCCCTGCCATTGCACAGGCTGCTTTTGCAAAGACAGGAACCTCAGGTGCCCAGTTCCTTAAAATTGGTGTTGGATGCCGTGGAATTGCCATGGGTGGTGCCTTTGTGGCAACCGCAGATGATCCCAGTGCTGCTTACTGGAATCCAGGTGCTCTTGTAAGAGTTCCAGGAACACAATTCCAGTTTACCGGTACAAAGCTCTACGCGGATATGCTTTACGGCAACGCAATCATCACCCGTGAGTTTAGCGGTATTGGTACATTCGCCCTGCAGTTCGGTCTGCTTTCCAGCGGCGATATGAACCTTACTACAGTGGAAAATCCTAGCGGAACAGAAACTTTCACATGTTCAGACATGGTGGTTGGTGTTTCTTTTGCAAGGATGCTTACTGACAGATTCAGCACCGGACTTACTGTCAAGTACGTTCGTGAGGCCTGGGAAGATGTTTCAGCCGGCGGTATCGCCGTAGACATTGGAACACTTTATGACACGGGTTTCAAAACACTTCGTATTGGAATGTCCATACAGAATTTTGGTCCAGAGCTTACACCGGGTGGAGAAGACACTACCTGGTTCAACGGATCAGATTCTCTTAACACATACCAGCCTTACTCAATGCCTATGAACTTCAGAATTGGTCTTGCCATGGATGTGGTAGACCAGGGACCTCACCAGGTCACAGTTGAGGTTGATGGTGTTCATCCTGCTGACAACGTAGAGCAGGTTAACATTGGCGCAGAGTACTGGTACAACAATATGATCGCCCTCAGGGGCGGATATCGCGTAAACACAGATGAAGAGGGTCTTACCGCGGGAGCAGGTTTCCGTGTTCCTATGGGAGGCAAAGCTCTTGCTCTGGATTACGCATTTCAGGATTTCAACAGACTGGAAATGGTACACCGTGCCAGTCTTGGATTCTCGTTTTAGTAGGGTAGCAGGATAAACCGGAAGGGTTATCCCTTCCCAACTCTCGGAAAGGCTTGAATGACTATTGCTGCAGTTTTTACGATGCTTGTGCTGACAGGTTTCAACCTTAGTTGGACTTCTGTTCCCTCAAGACCCGGTAGTACCGGTTCAGCCGAGGTAACAGTGGAAATAACTGAGGAAGATCTTATCGCCATAAGTACAGATCAGGGGGCACAGGTTTCATACGAAATTACTGCCACCATAGATGGCGAAGGCTTTCTTCGCAGAAGTAGCATTGTCACAGATGGTTCTTTCCCGATTAGTGAATTGCTCGTTTATAACTCACTTGAAACAGGTGGACATGTTGTTTCCGTTACCCTCACAGACCTTGAATCCAGATTGGTAAGCAGCAGCGATATAGAGATATTTATCGATGCAGCAAACAGTACACTCTGGTCAAGTGGTGGTGTCAGGATTTCTCCTGATGGCCAGGTGAGGGCTTCCGGTTATGTGAACCTTTCGTGGAATGTTTACATTCCTGAGAATGAGGAAGGTAATGAACCTCCTGGAGCTTATGCCCTTCTTGACTTGACAACAGATGTTGCTCTTGAGGGCTGGCTCACCAGTGAGTTCCAGGGAGACGGAGTAGTGTTGTATACTGCAGATGTTTCTCTTCTTGGTGTTGAGAAGGGCAGATACAGGTTTACTGTTGCTGCTCTTCAGGGAGACAGTGTTGTTGCTTCTTCCTCAAGTTCTATTTCAATTCTTGAATCCTGGGATATCTGGGGTGATGATCTGGATGAGACAAGAAGTCTCATCAGACCAATTGCTTCGGTCCATGAGATAAGGGAACTTGAAAGAGCTGGAGGACAGGGGGACAGGAACTCCGTTATGGCGGATTTCTGGGCAAGGCGTGACCCTGTGTCAGCTACCAGAGAGAATGAGTACCTTGAGGCTTATCTCCTAAGATTGGATTTGATCTCAAGTGAATTCCGTACAACTGGCGTTCGTGGTATAAACACAGACAGGGGAGTTGTTTACGCAAAGATGGGAGAACCTGACATTGTTAGGAATTACCCATTTGAGCTTGAACAGTATCCCTACATCACCTGGGAGTATTTTACACCAGCCCTTTCCCTCTCCTTCGTAGACCAGGACGGATATGGATACTACGAAATGGTTCAGGGCTGGGATCTGGTGGATAGAGCATTCAATTCAAGAGAGGAATGGTCACTATGACTAAAAGCACAACTGCAGTTCTTCTTGTGCTGGCTTTCTCAGCATCAGCTCTGGGGCTGGCAGCTGTGAGTGAAGGCGATATAAATTTTGCCATCGACACTGCTGTTTTCAGCATAGGAGTGGAAGATACTCTTCTTCTGGAAGTGTATCAGGAAGTGGACATCGCTCAATTTTCACAGGATCCAGATGGAATGAGTCTCTTTACAACAGAGATAATTCTGGTTTCAGCCCAGGGTGATACCCTGGCAGCTGACATCTGGAACACTCCAGTAACCTGGAGCGAAAGCGGTAGTGCAGTGAACTGTACACTGTTTCCTGTTTTTGAGGGAGACTGGTTTCTCAGTGCCCGCATTATCGATGTGAGCAATGGTTTGCAGGGTGAGGCTTTCAAAGAATTTTCTGTTGAAACCCCTGTACATCTCAGCGATGTTGAGATGGCCAGAACCATTATGCCTGCTGTTGAAGGTTCAGTCAACTCATTGCTGAAGGGCAACATAATTGTTTTCCCTGCAGCTTCTACCAGATTTACCGTTCCCGGAGAAAGCATGTTGTATACCTATCAGGAGATATACTCTCTTGGTGGAACTGAGATTCTCAGATACAGCAGGTTACTGAATCCGGAAGGAACTCCGATTTTCGCCAGACCGCCTGATGTCATTTCCATTCCTCAGGGGATGGAAACCGTGGCTCTTCTGGACAGTTTTGATCTTTCCGTGGTGACAGAACCAGGGCTATACAGCCTTTCTATCACCTTTACACAGAGTGGGGACACCATAGGTACTGTTCTTAAGCCTATGATCGTGGAAGTTTTTCTTCCAGAAGTTGAAACTGCACAGATTCTGGAGGAGTATACCACCAGAAACACAAGCGGATTCCGACTTCTTCTCAATCAGGAGGAAGCAGAATTGTTCAGCAGGCTGGATGAGGAAGGACAGGTTTTCTACTACGACTCTTACTGGAATGCCCGCCCTGGAGAACACAACGGATATCTGGAAAAGAACAGAGTGGTGGCCTCCAGATTCTCAGCCCTTGGGAAAGAGGGATGGGAAACTGACAGGGGAAGGGTGTACTTGATCTACGGAGAGCCCGACGAAATAGAAGCTGATCCTTTCAGTACCGGTCAGGCACCATACGAGATATGGTCCTACTACAGTAATGAGCAGGAAGGTTTTGTTTTCGCCGATCTCATGGGAAATGGAGATTATCTTCAGATTTTTTCCACCGTAGAGGGTGAGATCAGTTATCCGAACTGGCAGGGCATGCTGCAAAACGTCAATCGCACCGGTGGTGGTGCGGGTAGTATTGTAGATGATGACTTTGCTCAGTAGTAAAATGTTTAATGAGAGCCGGAGATTGTTCTCCGGTAAAGAAAATAGATACGAAGTAAAAAAGAAACCTAGTTACGAGGAGGTTCAAATGAACACATTTTCGGGAAAAGGGAGGGTGGGTCTTCTGGCCGTCTTCGCTGTTCTCCTGATGCCGCTCCTCGGTATTGGCAATGCCTCAGCAATTGAGGTGAACGATCAGGTGTCAGTTCTTGTACCTGATCTGCAGGAGTTCACACAGGGAGCTGTGGAACATGAATTTACCTGCCGCGCCATTACCGAACACGCAATCTGGCTGGTACAGGATACTAGCAAAGTTGATAACCAGGGTGGACTGGATAGTACTTTCACCCCCAAAATTGTCTGGGGCACCAGTTTGACAGAAAACATGGTTGCACCTGACGATTTTACTGCTCTCACAGCCACATTCGAGAACGATGTCTGGGGTACAGTAACCAATGATTGCGGAGTACCTGTAGATCTGGACAGTGATGGGAAAGTTGTCATTATTCTGGCATCAATTCCCAGCAAGTTCGACGCAGGTGGCGGATCAAACACTTCACGCAATGCCATGTACTATGCCAATCCCGAATTCAACGAGATTGAAGGCGTTGCCATGGAGGTTTTCTACATTAATATTCACGCATTTTCAGCCACAGCAGGCATTATGCCAGCGGCAGTTGAAATGAGAGAATATGGTCTTGCAAACGGACTTGCAACTCTTAGTATGCAGTCTCATCAAGCAGACGAGGAAGCCTGGCTGATTCGTGGTATCGCTCAGGTTATGCAGTACAGATGCTTCGGCTTTACAGAGACTGAAGTAGGAAGTCATGGTATTTATGAGCTTTTGAAGGAATTCAAAAAGGCTCCATACCTTGAGCTTACAAGCGTAACAAGTGGAAGCGGTAAAGTAGACTATGCACCAGGTAGAGGCCAGCAGTTCCTGTGGTTCATGTATCTCGCACAGCGTCAGGGTGATTCTATCATCTCGACAATTGCACAGGATACAGAGAACGCAGGAATGCTTTCCGTTGCCCTTGCAATAGACCCAACAGCCGATGTTGAGACAGCAGTGAACGATTTAGTCGTTCCTCTGTATTTCAACTGGCTTGTCTGCAACCTTCACAATGATTTCCGCAGTGATTTCGCAGACGGAATCTACATGTACGATTTCCTTGCTGGAACCACGCAGGAAGACTGGTCACATGCCTCCATGGGATCAGCTTTCACGCAGACCTTCAGCAGCTTCCCTATTGAGGGCTGGATTGCAACTGCCGGTGGCGCAATACCAGGGCCGGTCTGGTCAAGTCAGTACCTTCGGTTCAGAGATTATGATACCGACTGGCTGACTTTCTTCAATGGTCAGTATTCTGATGGAAGAGGCGCGAATGTTGCTGTTAACTCAAAGTGGGAAGGCGTTATTGTAAAGTGTGACGTGGAGAATGAGCAGTTCATCTCTATCAATGCACTTGAATTTGACGAACTTTACAACACTTCATTCACTCTTACAGACCCTAATACCTACATCATTGTTACCAACAACAACCCCAATGGTGCTGCTGGTATGAGATATTTCATCTCAAACGATGAGGATCCTCCTGAGACTGAGATAGCTGTTCACGAGAACGGTATTCTCACTCAGTATCTTACAACGTACTGTGCGCTTGTTGCCAATGGTACCGATGAGATAGAGGGTTACGACTGGGTTGGTCCCATCTTTGAAGCAGAACTTCTTGAATCAGACTCAACTCTGAATATCAAGATGACTGCTTTCTACGGTGGTATCTACACAGGTGTTTTCAATGCATGGTCCAGTGGTAACTACGAACTCGAGTTCAGTGGTTACGACAGCACGGGTCACGCAGTTCAGGGCATCAAGAATGTCGCTGTTGGCTTTGCCGATACAGACATAACTCTTGATCTTGATTACGCAAGCCTCGTTGTACCCATGGGTGGAGCCCCCAACGGCAGCATGGTTACACTGTCAGAGACCGGAACACTCGGTCTCGCTATTGAGTCAAGCGTTTCAATTGCAAACGTTCGTGATCGCATGACCGGTATTCTTGCCGGTCCTGTAGCCATCTCGAATGTAACCGGAACACTTTCTTTCAACAGCACTACCAATGCCGCATCTGTGTACCGTTACACAAATGAGGGTTGGATCAAGCTGGACAGCTGGTTGCAGGGTGGACAGATATCCGCAACAGTTGAAGAGGGTGGAATTTATGCTCTGGGTGAGGGCTTCGGTGTGTTCGCACCTGAGCTTCCAGCTCAGCTCATTCTCGGTGGCAATGCACCCAATCCATTCGTTGCTCAGACAGCAATAAGCTTCGGCCTTCCTGTGAGCGGCAATGTAAGTGTAAATGTCTTCGACATGACCGGTCGCCTTGTAACTACCATTGCCAACGAAGAAATGGCAGCGGCAAACCATACCATCATCTGGGACGGAACTGATTCTTCAGGTTCTCCAGTCGGAGCAGGAGTTTACTTCTGCCGACTTGAGACCGCAGGTCAGGTTCTTACTCAGAAGATGCTTAAAGTACAGTAAGGGGGGAGAATAATGAAAAAAATCAACGCAATGCTTATCGCAGCAGTGGCAACCTCCCTGATCCTCGTAGCTGGATGCTATGATGGTGGAGTAACACAGCCTTCGACAATCGGTTACGACGGTTATGTGAATGCTGGATGGACTGCTTTTGCTGCTGGTGATTACGATGATGCAATGATCAACTTCGAGCTTGCCATCGAAATTGATACCTCTAAGCCGGATGCTTATCTTGGAGCCGGCTGGTGCTCAATACTTCTTTCCGACTACTGGGTAATCGGGGATCAGTTTGACTACATGGCAGTACAGCTTGATGGTGGAACATGGCCAGTGGTTCTTGAGACAGAGATTCTGACTCAGGACTTAGACTGGACAGAATTCCAGTGTGTCGATCCGGTGCTTACAGCAAATGACATAATGGTAATCAGCGCCTGGGGTGACAGTCTGCTTATAGTTGAGGGTGACACCCTTGTTGACTATGATGTTGACTCTACCACTGTTGATAACATCATTATTGGAGACTGGCTCTATGACCAGTACGGAGCTGAAAGGTTCCAGTACAAGTTCGAGCTTGATCATCCCAATGTTCTGGCACTGTTCTCTGTTGCCAATGAATTCTCACTGGTAACTTGCAGTGTTGATTCCATTGTTAACGGTACAGCCAGTACTGTATACCTCAGCGTTCCCTATGAGAGAGTTGCCGCTGGTGATGATGATTTCAGAACTTGGTGCATGTACCAGAACAACATGTCATTCGAGTATGCTACTTACACAAGCACTGGAGGTTCCACTTCCTTTGCAAATGATGCAGTAGCTGCTTATGGTATCCTTCAGGAAGCAAGAGGCGAGAACGGTGACGTACACTTTGGTGTTGCATCTCTTCTCGGTCTTGCAAACGAGGGTCCATACACATTCTCCCGCTACACAGGCATTACAAGTCTGAAGTTAAAGGGTATGGCAGCTGCCATGGCCTTCAAGAATCAGTATTTCAGATTTGCTCTTGGTATCTGCAGAAGTGAAAACTTCGGTCTCAGCATAGATGTTTCAGATCCGAACTTCCTTGTTGAGCTCATGCAGGCAATAGAATTGATGCTTGACTAGAAGCAGAGGATAGTAGTGAAGCCGCCGGTTCTCCGGCGGCTTCCTGCGTTATGTGCAATCTGAGTTGAGGAAATTCAACTGGACTATATCTTACTTACAAATTACTCATGAACAATTTCAGGTGAATCCTCGATAATTACCCAGTAGTGTATGAATGCTAAGACACACAGAGCAGATCTTCTGAAGACTATTTCTGGAGTTCCGGGATTAAATGCCTGAATACCAGTTGATCACAAATCCATCTGGAACAATCAGGGAAGTTCCGGTTCATCAATAGAGAAAATATCCATGTTCCAGGTGCCGGTTGCTCTGTTTGAGCTGAATGCAATCCAATTGCTTTCCGGATTCCATGCGGGATACTGATCCATAGCGGGATCATCTGTGAGCTGTATGAGTGTATCACAGGTTACATCGGTAAGGTAGATCTCATAGTCACCGGTTCTGTCTGAAGAGAAAGCCACCCACTTGTCATCAGGTCCCCAGGTGGGATGGATATCGTCAGCTGAGTTTTCAGCAAGAATTGTCTGATCACTGCCGTCGGGATGGGCTATCATTATATCCCAGTCATCAGATGAAGTGGCTCTGTGCTGGAAAAGTATCCAGTTCCCGGTATCAGGACTGTAAGATGGTCTTAGTATATCTCCATCGGGAAAGTTGTTCTGTAGAACCGGGGAATCGAGGGAATCAGGAGTATGTGCGCTGGATATCTGATACAGGCGCCAGTTTCCAGTTACATTGCCACAGTAGAGAATGCTGTCACCTTCTATGTTGTAAGTGGGAAAGGTATTTGGCAGACTGTCATGAATATGAGTGGTAACAGCGATATCATTGCCGGCAATTGATCTGATCTGCCCCCACATACTGTCAGGATTGAGAGCAGTATAGACAATTCTACCGTTCTCACCGTTCCAGGCACCGAAAGGCCCCATGAACTCATCGAAGCTGGTAAATGTACGTGGCTCAGGAGAATAAAGTCCGTTTGTTCCAAACAATCGAGTGGCTCCTGTGTTGAAAGCGGAAAAGAAAAGAACATCACCATAAGGAGACCATGACAGTGCCGTATCGGCATATGTTCCGGCCAGCCAGAGGGTGGCACCATCAGACCAGACATATTCAGTTTCCGGGTCGCTGCAGGCGACAATCGCGAGCATAGAAATGAGAACAGTAACTAACATCAACTTATTCATTTTGCTGGTGTCCTAGCTGTTAAGCGGTGTAATATCGGCGCCCAGGGCATTTAGCCGCTGAACGATGTTTTCATAGCCTCGTTCAATTTGATGCACGTTGCGGATGATACTTTCGCCATCGGCACAGAGAGCCGCGGTGAGAAGAGCCATCCCTGCTCTTATATCCGGGCTTGAAACTTCTGTTCCAACCAGTTTGGATGGACCCGATACCACAACACGATGTGGGTCACAGAGAATGAGAGCTGCTCCCATTGCTGCCAGCTTATCTACAAAGAACATTCTTGATTCAAACATTTTTTCGAAAATAAGGCTGGTACCTGTGGCCTGAGTGGCTACAACAACAGCAGTACTTGTTAAGTCCGGGGAGAAACCCGGCCATGGAGAGTCATAGATAACTGGTATATCTCCACTCCGGTCTGGTCTGACATTGAGACTTTGGTTGGCGGGGATAACAAGAACGTCTTCTTCAAAGTGCACTTCAACGCCCAGCTTACCAAGACCGATCAATGTGGGTCTTATAATGTTCCCGGGTACACCGGGGATCTCTACTCTGCCGCCACAACAGGCTGCAAGACCGATGAAGCTACCTATCTCTATGTGATCCGGGCAGATAGTGTGGGTAGTGCCACTAAGTAATCCGCCTTTTCCATGAATGGTTATTCTGTTTGTTCCCTCACCTTGAATGTCTGCCCCCATACTGCGGAGTAGAACCGCCAGATCCTGAACATTGGGTTCACAGGCAGCGTTGTAGATAATGGAAGTACCGGTTGCAACCGCTGCAGCCATGATGGCATTCTCGGTTGCGGTAACGCTGGGTTCATCCAGATGGATTTCGGCACCCTTAAGCCCGCTTGGTGCATCTACCCTGATCATTCTGTCTTTGAAAGAAACCTTCGCGCCAAGCATCTCGAGAACCAGGAAATGAGTATCAAGGCGCCTTCTGCCAATAATGTCTCCACCCGGAGGTGGGAGCTCAATGTAACCTGACCTTGCAACCATCGGTCCGGCTAGCAGTATTGATGCTCTGATTGTTCGGGAAAGCCTCTCATTCAGGTTTTCCGGATTTAGACTGGAGAAAGCAATTGTT
Source organism: Candidatus Sabulitectum sp. (assembly GCA_029940175.1). Taxonomy (GTDB): domain Bacteria; phylum Fermentibacterota; class Fermentibacteria; order Fermentibacterales; family JCC-6; genus Sabulitectum. The sequence continues at coordinate 11,654 of JAOZRM010000055.1, forward strand.
ACCGTGTGAGAATCAAAGTTCTCCTTAACGTCTGCACCAAGATTCTTTAGAAGATCCACCATGGCTCTCACGTCCCGTATGTCTGGACATTCATGGAGAGTTACTGGTTGATCAGTAAGAAGAGTGGCAGCGAGTATTGGTAATGCTGCATTTTTGCTTCCCGATGGTACCAGAGTGCCGGTGAGCGCATTACCGCCTTTTACAAGCCAGCTGGAGCTAGAACTGGATGTCATTTTCTTGCTCCTGTTTTACTTAGAATTGTGTGAAAAAGATCAGGATGTTCGTCAGGAAGCCATTTCTGTTTAAGAAGCCATCTGATGTAATCAGGATCACGAGCAACAGTGTCTTCTACAAGGTTACCTCTGTATTTACCGAAAGTAAAGACCTTGACCTCCAACGGAGAAACAATAAGATCAACAAGTGACTTCCAGTGGGATTCCAGGTCCTTGCATAGGCTCTGGGCAAGGGAATAGTGAAGAAGTGACTGAACAAGCTTTGTGTCAAAAAGAGCTCTGTGAGCTTCTCCGGTGATATCCTGATCGAGTTCAAATCTATACCTTAGTGCTTGAAGGGCATGTGATGGTATTTCCTGCCATATATGCCTCGAAAGCCTGAGAGTGTCGATGTGTGTACTCTTATCGAAACGATTGAATAATGATGGGTATTGTCTTTTCAGTATAGTGAAGTCATAGGGAAGATTGTGTGCAGAAATGTAGTCAGCCTTTTCGGTGAGCTTTCTTATCTGTTCAATGAATTCCTCAGCAGGAGGAGAATTGCTTACCATTTTGTTGCTGATCTGGTTAACAGCAGATGCCTCGGGTGGAATGGGAACTGAAGGTTTTACAAGAGTTTCAAAAACCTGCTTTTCGCCAGTGAAGCTGAATCCGTTGTACTCGGCAAGAAGAAATGCAACTTCACATACCTCGGCTGTGGAAGGATCAGCTCCGGTTGTTTCAGTATCCAGGAATAATATTCTAACATTGCCACTGGCAATGCTGCTGAAAAGATCAATAGTTTTACTCATAACTACGATTCTAATGGAACAACAACCCCTCGGTAAAGGTCTCATTTTTTGACAAGCCTATAGTGGATTGATTAAACTATGGTAGATATGAAGTTAACATACTCGAAGGGAGAAGGAATGAAGCGCTTTTTAATTCCCGCACTAATGGCTGCACTGGTATTCATGGCATGTAGAAAAGATGCCACTTTCGAAGAGGCCAGCCCATTATCAGTGATTCCGGAACGGGCAATGATCGCAGTTGTTCTTAATGATCCGGCAGGAATGATCGTAAACATTGATGGCTATATAGAAGACGGGGCACCGATTCTCGGAGAGAATCTTCTCGAAAATCTGATCTGTGAACAACTGGCCGTATCCTGTCTTGACTCGATGACATCCAGGTATGGTTTTGATCCATCCGGTCAGGTGGTTTTCTGGATGGAAAGCGCAATGCCCACCAGCATGGGAATGGCAGTATCAGCACCGGACTTTCCTCTGTTTATATCATTGATGGAGGAAATGGGTGTTGAGTTCACTCTGGAAGAGCCGCTTGGTGATCATGCTGTATACTCAATGGACGGCGAAAACGGAACTATGTTTCTTGCCGGCGTGCGTGGGGTGACTCTTATGGCCATGTCCTCTGCAAAACTTGAAGTACTTATCGCTGATCTCAGCAATGAAGTAACTGTTGAAGTGCTTCCCACCAGTCTTTCAATGAAATTCAATCTTTCGATGATTGGGCCAATGGCTGCAGCTCAAATGCCTATGGCGAGAATGATGATGACGCAGGGAATGGCGGCGGATTCAACCATGCCTGCTTTCGTACCGGCAATCATGGATGTTTACCTGGACGGTATAGAGGCTTTCCTTACTCAGGCCGATATTATGGAGCTCTCCCTTATTACAGGACCTGAGGATTTTGTTTTGAAAAAGAAAATCACCTTTGTTTCCGGTACCGAACTTGCCGAGCTTCTTGTTCCTTCATCTGACATTGATATGATTCAACACATCACACAGGGAGATATGGCCACAGTTCGCTTCATGATGCCACAGGAGATTGCCTACTCTATCACAAAAGCATTCACTGAAGTATTCACTGCAGACCTCAGTGATGACATTCTTCAGTTCTGGGCATCAATGGCATCAAATGGAGCTGTTTCAATCTACAGTGATGATTTTATTCACATGGTAGCTGCGTACCAGGTAAGCGCTGATGTTACTATTGAGGATATTGCAGCGTCATATTCCGAATATCTTGATGTCATCATGCCTTTCATTGACCAGAACGAAGAAATGGTAAATTCTTTCAGCTTCCAGGACAACGGAATAGTTCAAGTTGATGGAACTGATTTCTACTATCTGTCAGTAACTATAGCTCCAGATTCAACTGCCAACATGAGCTTTGATTACTGGATGACTGTTCACGATGGTGCTCTTCTTCTTGAAACATCACCTAATCCCGATATTCTGTTGAGTATTGTTTCCGGAGATTACATTCCAGCAGAGCTTGTGGGTACCGGTGAAATGGCGGGAGAGATGAGCCTTGCCGGTTATTTGAACATGATCATGGCTTTCAGCCCCAACGGCATGAATATTCCTGAACTGGGTTCAGATGTTATCTTTTCCTGGGATGGTGGATATGGTGATGGTGAAGTTTTCGGTGAAATGTCCATGAATGGAAGAGATGCTGTAGCCACAGGATTCGCATTCTTCGGACTTATCTCTGCTATGCAGTAAGGTACGGCTTTCATTTTATTCAGGGAGTGCTGTTTTTCAGCGCTCCCTGTGTTCAGTTATTCTTGAAGGAGAGAGATCATTCCTGATGATTTGAGTAGAAATAAGGAGCGGAAGCTTCATCAATTGATAGTGAAACTGGCTTCTCTGCGTGTATTGTTTTTACCGCATGCAGTTAGGCAAATGTCCAGACCTGATCGGATGATCTCAACTTCTGATGTTCAGAAGGCAATTGAAACAGGAGAGATTTTGGATACTATCCCGAAGATGTTCGAGGTAGCAGTTGTTTGATACTGGGCAGAGCGGAGAAAGAAAGACCAATTCATGTTGTGTGTGCTCCCAAGGATGATTACTTAGCTGTGATAACAGCTTATATTCCTAATGAAGCACTTTGGACCGATGAGTTCAGGACAAGGATTAAAAATGAAATGTATGTATTGTCAGGGTGATATGATTCAAGGAACAGCACCTTTGCATATCGATCGCAAGGACATTCACATCAGTCTGGATAAAGTTCCTGCCTGGGTGTGTTCTCAATGCGGAGAAGCCTATTTCGATCAAACAGAGGTCGATGCTATTCAGGATATGATTAAAGCAGTAGATCTGAAAGCAGGGAAGTTGGCACACCCTGCTTGATTATTCCAGGGTGCCGTTGTAGATAGATTGCGCTGAATCAATTCCATTATTTACAACTTCCAGAGCGCAATCAGCCGCCCTGTGAGCCATAACAGAGGCAAGTTCCTGTTGTTGTTTTGGAACTTTCTTCAAAACAAACTTTGCAAGATCCATTCTATCAGGTTTTGGCCCTATTCCAATCCTGAGTCTCGGGAAATCCAGAGTTTTGAGAACCTCGATAGTGTCTTTCAGGCCGTTTTGTCCCCCTGCTGAGCCGCTCTTTCTCAGGCGAAGAGTTCCCAGAGCAAGATTCACATCATCGCAGATAAGTAACATGTTCTCCGGGTCCTGCTGTCTGGCGGTGAGAATGGCCCCCACTGCCCTTCCGCTTTCGTTCATGTATGTGGATGGTTTCACCAGATGAATACCACCGGGAAGGTAGGCGATCTCGAATGCACCGGCTCTTTTAAAAGAAACGCCGGCTTCCCGGGCCAGAATATCCGCCACCCAGAAACCGGCGTTGTGCCATGTAAGAGCATACTTCGGACCAGGGTTACCCAGACATACGATAATGCTGATCCCTGAATCCGAAGTACACATTTCTTACTCTATTCTTCGGAGGAGTCTTCTTCGCCCTCGGCGGTCTCTCCCTCGATTCCTTCTTCATCTTCATCTTCTTCATCTTCTTTAACAAGAAGAGCCTTAGGTGCAATCACTCCTGCAATAACAGGATCGAATGCGAAGTCAACGG
>JAOZRM010000233.1 GCA_029940175.1 Candidatus Sabulitectum sp.
TCGATTGGAACTGCAAGGGCGAAAAGTGCAACATTTCTGGATGTTCCAACTATCTCAGCCCTGAGATTTATAGGAGGAGACTGCAGAGAGGCAATAGAGCTGCTGCCCACATTTACTCTGACCTCAAGACCGATGACCCCCTCGGGGGTAAGACCCATGAGCCCATTGGATTCAGCGAATCCGGCGTTGTAGAGAATAAGAAGGTTCTCGCTGAGGATAATAGGAAGAGGTTTTTCCGAACTGTCACTGAGGGTATAGTTCCAATCAATATGCTCTAGCATTGAATCAGGCACAAAGGCATTGGAGACCCCTTCCAGGGTTATGTCAGTGTAGTAGTTCTGCCCCCCCAGCAGCCCTCTCAGATACGCTGGAACATGGGCATAGACCTGCGGGTCAATTCTATCCACCTGCGGCATTGCCTGAAGAGAATCCAGGATGTCGGAAGTGAGTTCCATTCCGCCTCTTTCCGTTTGGAAGAACCCCGCTTGAACCCCAAGAGGCGTGATACGAACCTGCTCTTCCGGAAGATCGGATGAGAGAAATTTTTGAAGAATGTTTCCCACGCCCAGTCCAATGGAGATAAAGAAAACAAGAAGCAGAGAGGCAATAAGAAGCATTCCCTGGCTGAACACATAATCTTTCCAGTGGCCGCGGTTCCAGAGGGATATGGCTTTACGCGTGTTTTTCATGAAGAACTCCCTCCTTCAGTTCAAGAACTCTGTCTGCCCGGGAGAGTATCTTTCTGGAATGCAGTACTGCAATGATCGCAAAGCCCTTTTCCTTTCTGAGCGAGTCAAGCATGTCAAAGAGGTTTTCCTCGCTCTCCTCGTCGAGACTGGCAGTAGGTTCATCAGCCATGAGAACTCTGGGGTTGTTAACCAGAGCTCTTGCTGAAGCAACTCGCTGTCTTTCACCCCTTGAGAGAAACCGAGTTGGTGTATTGTCATTCCTCAGGCCAAGTCGCAAAAGGATTGCAGCAGCATCAGCTCTTACCTGGCCGGTGTCTGTTCCGCTGAAAACAGCAGGAAGAAGAATATTGTCAATTGCGCTGAGATTGGGCAGCAGGTGAAAGTCCTGGAAGATGAATCCCATGAATTCCCTCCGCAGTTCGGCCAGTTCAGAAGAGGAAGCTTCTGCCACATTGACTCCATTGATGGTCAAGTCTCCGGTGAAAGCAGGGTCAAGAGTACCCAGTACACCAAGCAGTGTGGATTTTCCAACTCCGCTTTTGCCGGTAACTGCTACAAATTCCCCTTCACCAAGAGTGAAACTGGTTCCGCCCAGAACCGTAAGCTTGTCAAAGGTTTTTACCAGAGATTCAGCACTGATCAGAGGTTCACTCATGAAAGAGACTCCCTTCTGCAAGATCAAGCAGCAGTGAAAAACAGCTGTCAGTGTCTATATGGGTGTCTGATATGAAAATTTCCATGGTACTCACTCCACCGTCCCTTCGGGCAAGAATGACTCCTGCTTGAAGTGACTCCTCCCTGTCCGGCTCCGGCCAGGAAAGAGACAGAGATAGAGCTGCAGGTCTTACAGTTTCCGCAATGTCCTCGTATTCTGTCCACCAGGATATCTGTCTTTCCAGTGGAAGCAGGGAGACAAACCCGAAAAGATTACCAGGAAAAAGGATGGTGATATGCTTGTCCTCTGGAATTACTCTGGCAAGAGATGTGTCTGCCTCAAGAGAATTGTCTTTCTTGAGATCCAGCCAGTTTCCCAGTGTAATGTGTGGCGCTGGTCCGATATAAACAGCGGTCCATCCATCCCTCCAGGTTACAGAAGCTCTTGCGTAACCGTGATCTGAGATCAGATCAACCCTGTTTTCTTCCTGTCTGGGATCAAGATCAAGAACTCTTGCTGCAAGAGCAGTGGCGTATTCAGCTGTTGCACTCTGAGTCAGGATGAGAAGCTGGGGATCCAGCGTAGAAATATCAACACCAACAAGGGACAGGCCGAGAGGTCCCTTCTTCAACAGGGAATCAGCAAGGATAAAACCATTTACATGATCTCCTGCAAAAGATGTTACACTGGAATTCAAACCCTGTTCCACGTGTATATGAAGTAGTGCTGTACCTGGAACAAGATGTAACTCAGGTATGGGATCCTGCCCTCCGCAGGAAGAAACAAGAGCGGTAAATGCAAGCAGGATCATCGCTGAAATATTGTTTTTATTCATGTTTTTGTCAGTCTCCGATCAAGAAATTGTTTTACAGTATTCAGTATGAATTATGAATAAAAAACTGTCTCGTCAACAGGTGTGTCATTTTACGCCAATTCAGACTTGACGGTCATTTCACAGGGTAGTATTATCGCTGTCCTGTGCTGGCGTAGCTCAATTGGTAGAGCAGCTGATTTGTAATCAGCAGGTTGCGGGTTCAAGTCCCATCGCCAGCTCCAGGGCGAAATAATACGCGAAAGCGTTGCAGCATAAAGGTATAGTGGCGAGGTTCCCGAGTGGTCAAAGGGGGCAGACTGTAAATCTGTTGGCGGATGCCTTCGGTGGTTCAAATCCACCCCTCGCCACCACAGTTCCGAGCGGGAGTAGCTCAGTTGGCAGAGCATCAGCCTTCCAAGCTGAGGGTCGCGAGTTCGAGGCTCGTCTCCCGCTCCAGAACTGCAGGAGGCCGTCTTGAAGGTTTGGGGTGCCCACGTAGCTCAGTCGGTAGAGCGCGTCCTTGGTAAGGACGAGGTCAGCAGTTCAATCCTGCTCGTGGGCTCCACGAGACTTTATGTACGGTGGTAATTAAGAGTTAATGACGGAATGACAGTGGATTACTGAAACCCTTGCCGAGAGTAGGAGTAGCTCATGGCCAAAGAAAAGTTTGAGAGGAATAAGCCGCATGTGAATGTGGGTACCATTGGTCACATTGACCACGGAAAGACAACTCTTACCGCGGCAATCACCAAGTGTCTCGCTACGCAGAATGATGACGTTAAGTACGTCGCATTCGACCAGATCGACAACGCGCCTGAAGAGAAAGCTCGCGGTATAACAATTGCAACTTCTCACCAGGAGTACCAGACAGAAGCCAGACATTACGCTCACGTTGACTGTCCCGGTCACGCAGATTACATCAAGAACATGATCACAGGTGCTGCACAGATGGATGGTGCAATTCTTGTTATCGGTGCAAACGATGGTGTTATGGCCCAGACACAGGAGCACGTGCTTCTTGCCCGTCAGGTTAACGTTCCAAGAATGGTTGTTTTCCTTAACAAGGTTGACATGGTTGATGATGATGAGCTCGTTGAACTTGTTGAAATGGAAGTTCAGGAGCTTCTTGAGAAGTACCAGTTCGAAGAAGACAGTCCCATTATTCGCGGTTCTGCTCTTAAGGCTTTGAACAGCACTGGCGCGCCTGATGATCCTGATGCAGCTTGCATCTATGAGCTTATGGAAGCCGTTGATAACTGGATCCCTACGCCAGAGCGTGATACAGACAAGCCTTTCCTTATGCCTGTTGAAGATGTTTTCTCGATCCCCGGTCGCGGTACAGTTGCAACCGGTCGTATTGAGCGTGGCATTGTTCACACCCAGGATAAGATCGAGCTTGTAGGAATCCGTGAGACCCGTCCTACAGTCTGCACCGGTGTTGAGATGTTCCGTAAGATCCTCGATGAGGGTCTTGCCGGCGACAACGTTGGCCTTCTTCTCAGAGGTGTTGGCAAGGATGAGATCGAGCGCGGTCAGGTAATAGCCAAACCGGGATCAATCACTCCTCATACCACGTTCGAGGGAGAGGTTTATATCCTCAGCCAGAAGGAGGGTGGTCGCCACAAACCATTCTTCAACGGCTACAGACCTCAGTTCTACTTCCGTACAACTGATGTTACAGGAGCAATCGGTCTTCCAGAGGGTATGGAAATGATCATGCCTGGTGACAATGTGAAAATGAATGTTGAACTTATTACTCCTATCGCCATGGAAGAGGGTCTTCGTTTCGCTATTCGCGAAGGTGGACGTACCGTAGGCGCAGGAGTGGTAACAAAAGTTATAAAGTAGGTTAGCGGTGAGAATTATAGCAACACTGGCCTGCACAGAGTGCAAGCGCAGAAACTACACCACTACCAAGAACAAGAGAACCCATCCTGAGAGGATGGAGCTCAAGAAGTACTGTCGTTTCTGCAGAAAGCATACTCTGCACAGAGAAGGCAAGTAGGAACAAGCAGTACTGACTGGATAAGAAGAGCGGCCGCAGGGCAGTAGCACAATTGGCAGTGCATCGGACTCCAAATCCGAAGGTTGAGGGTTCAAGTCCTTCCTGCCCTGCCAGCC
>JAOZRM010000234.1:0-704 GCA_029940175.1 Candidatus Sabulitectum sp.
GGAGTTTTAAGAGGGCAGTTCTGATCCTGCCCCCTTCCCCACCGGATCCGTATCCGTGGATAACAGAGATAGGTGAAAGGTCTCCTGCTTTCACCCTTCGGTTGTAATGCTTTACGAAAACATCTATGGCTTCAACAACCTGATAGCCGTGAAGATCAATCTCTGTTCTCATATCAACTGAATTTGCTTTTCAACTCTGCCACTGGCTTTGCATACTGGAATTCCCCCCTGAACTTGGGTGTAAATATAGCTTGAGTCGGGCAGTGGTTGTAACAGGCCCAGCAGCCGAAGCATTTCTTGTGATCAAAAACAGGCTTGGGAGTGAGTTCAATGGCCCCGTACGGGCAGACCCGGCTGCATATGCCGCAGGCAGTGCATTTATCCTTATCTACCTTCTGTTTACCGAAATCCTTTTTCGATTGCGTTCTTGGCATTCTGGGAAGAATGAAGTTAAGGAGTCCGATTTTCACAGGCACAAGTTCAGGGGCGTTTCCAGCTTGAATTGCATATACCTGTTTCTTAAGCACTGCAACGAAATCCTGGAATTTTGTGTACTCTTTTGGAGTAGGTGCGTGATCGAAAGCCTTGTTCCTCTTTCTCATTGGTGGATAGTTTTCCGGAGTATGGAGAGAATGCCCGGACATCACGGTGAACCCCCTTGACTCTGCAAGTTTTGCAAGAGTTTTCAGGGTTACGCCGGACAT
>JAOZRM010000234.1:714-4269 GCA_029940175.1 Candidatus Sabulitectum sp.
ACCCGTAGGTGTTCAGAACAAACGCATATTTGCCTGACTGATGTGCTACCTCTTCAAAAAAAGAATACATTAGATGAGGTGCGCTGAGAAAATCGGTAAAGGTTGCAAATCCCGCAACATCGTACCGGGTGAAATCAGGTTTTTCATCTTTGGTAATATCACACAGATCAAATTCGGTACTTGAGATCTGACTCTTAATTGATTCACAGATCAATTTTGTGTTACCGGAACCGGAATAGTAACAAATAATTCCCTTCATAACATTACCTCCCTGGAACGAACATTCGTTCCATGTGTTTGATAAAAAAACTACTTCTTTATTGCATCCCAGCCCATTTGCACTACAGCATCCATATCTTCCGGACTCATTTCAGATTGATTCATAACGGTGGCTGTGATCGCACCTTTAACGAAAGTGATCAGCTTCAAAGTATCAAGGTCTTTAATGATGCCATCCTCTTTTCCGGTCTCATAGATCTCCCACAAAGGTAAGAATTTGTTTAAGGTTTCAGTTTTCACACAGTCTTCAAGAATGGGTGACTGACAAAACAATTCAATGTATTTGAGTTCCCTGGGATGAGCGAGAGCAAACTCAAGAGCTCTCTTCCACGTATGAATGATCTGATGCTTAATTGAGTTGTCTGAATCCAGAGCTTCCAGAATGTAATTGCTGTAGCTGATTTTGATATTCAGGTACAAATCATTGATCAGTCTTTCCTTAGACGGAAAATAGTTGTACATGGTTCCTATGCCGCATTCAGCTTCTCCGGCAATCAACTTCATGGAAGTCGCCTGTTCACCCCGATCCACAAAAAGATGAAGTGCCGCGCTCAGAATGCTTTCTTTTTTTGTCATTCTCGAATATAGTCTTTTGGAATGATTATTCCAAACACTTACTTTCAAACGGTTTTACTGCCACCAGCTTGTTGGCTGAGTGCAGGTGACGAATTCCGCCGGGATGTTCATCACGGAAAGTGTAACTCTTCCTTAGCAACAGATCCCATTGGGAGTATACTTTAAATAGTTCCTCTTCATGAAAAAGCCCTACAAAAAAATCAACCATATCAGGTGATGCTGAAACAGAGTCAGTAAACACAGTTACAGCATTGTACCCTCCGGGCAGGGTGTGTTCCTGCATCTCTCTGATGAGATTCTTCCAATTGGATCGCTCAAGAAGATGCAGACAACCGTGGGCAACTATCAGATCATATCTGCCTTGAATCCGGTAACTGCTCATGTCTGCAACCAGTACTTGAATGGATAAGCCTTTGCCCATGGTCAATGTATCTATTTTGACGATTCCTGCTTCTGAAATATCCACAGCAGTTACATCAAAACCCGCTTCAGCCAGAGGAATTGCATTCCTGCCATCACCACAGCCCAGATCAAGCACTTTTGCTTTCCTGGGAAGCAGTTTCATCAGATCAATGATCTCACCACTTGCAGTTCCACCGAAGCTCCCGGCATTTATGTCTGAATAGGAAATCTCCCAGAATGGTTTACTCAATCAGGAACAGCTCCGGAGAAACTCATTAAGCTTCTGCATGGCCCGGGCACGGTGTGAGACCCGGTTCTTCTCCTCGATAGAGCATTCTGCAAAAGTCTTATTCAGCTCTGTGGAGAAAAATACAGGGTCATAACCAAAGCCTTCCATACCTGAGTGATCCTCAGTAATCCGGCCTTCCACTGATCCTTTGAAAACAAACTCCTCTCCCCTGGGAGTAACGAGAGCAATAACCGTTTGAAAAGATGCTCTTCTGTTAGCGTTCATCTCACCATTGAGGGCATTAAGCAGTTTGTCTGTGTTATTACGGTAGCTGCAGTTCTCACCGGCATACCTTGCAGTATATACACCAGGTGCATCCCCCAGAGCCCATACAAAAAGCCCGGTATCATCAGCAATAGCTGTTCTATTTGTGGCTTCTGCGGCGGCTCTGGCTTTGAGAAGAGCATTAGCTTCAAGAGTAAGGCCGGTTTCCTCAACATCCCAGCCGGGGATGATCTCACCTATGGCAACTATCTCACCCCGGTTGATGAGTTTTTTAAGCTCTCTCAGCTTATCTTTGTTGGCGGAGGCAAGAACCATTTCTCTCATATCTCTCCTGTTGCTGTTTTCTGAGCAGGAATGACTATTTCCTGGATTGCTTCAATAGCACTTGCTGCCATACTGAACACGGTATCCTGGGCAACCGGATTTTCTTCTGCTGAAGCCTGTATCTCTATGATCATACCGTCTTCACCGGCTACAACATTCATATCCATATCTGCCCTGCTGTCTTCCTCATAGCAAAGATCAAGAAGTGTTGCACCCTTAACAACACCCAGACTCAAAGCTCCGATATATTGCTTCCAGGGATCTTTCTCCAGTTTGCCCTTTGAAAGAAGCCTTAGAATTGCCAGGCGAAGTGCAACCACACTTCCGGTTATACTCGCAACCCTGGTTCCCCCGTCAGCCACCAGTACATCACAGTCTACGGTAATGGTTTTGTCAGGCATGTCTGCTGTATTCACACACTGCCTCAGCGATCTTCCGATAAGCCTCTGAATTTCCTGACTGCGACCTTTTATGCCATTACCGGTACGATCCCTGCGGATTCTACGATCTCCACTGCCTGGAAGCATATCGTATTCAGCTGTCACCCAGCCTCTGCCCTTGCCTCTTAAAAAAATGGGAACCTTGTATTCCACTGTTGCTGAACAGAGAACTCTATTCTCGCCCCATGAAACAAGTACGCTTCCCTGAGGGCCGGGCTGATAACCTGTCTCCAGAGTAATATCCCTTAAGTGATCCCACGATCTGCCATCAATTCTTTTTGTTTCAGTCATTTTTTACCAATCCTGTGCTTTTCAATTGCATTGTTACCAGTTGGAAAGAACACCTCTTACTGGAATACCATCTTCAAATCCTTCCAGGATCTCTCCTGCAACAAAAGGAAAAAGTAGTGTGTACGAGACAAATCGACCCTCGATCGTTCGAACAACACCTTGCCAGTCGCCTGATCTTGGCAGGTCGACAAAACAAGTATCACCACTTACAAAAACCCAGACTCTCTTCAGCTCAATGGTGTCGTATCCACTGTGCCCCGCCCATAGCTCTACCAGCAGCTGAAGCTCTGTATTGGCTGAAGCAGCTCCTGGAGATTCAGGGAGGGAGTCCAGGATCGGATCAGAATCTACAGTTACATAGATTGAGCAGGGTGTTGTCTTCCAATCCGGTACCCACACCGATGCACCTATCTCGGTAACAAGGCTGGGATCAAATTCAGGCATTACAACCGCTTCAATACTTTCTTCAGTGACCAGCGTGTCAACCAGCTGTGTATCCTCGTCAGATTCAATACCCATTTTTTTGTTCAAACCATGCATGGCCATCTTTGCGGAAACGCCCATGAGAATTGCTATAACAGCAACAATAATGAATGACCTGACTACCCTGGTGGGTGCTGGTCCGTTGACTTTTTTGTTTTTTGAAGGCAATCAACTCTCCCTTTCAGCATATTCAACTATGGACTCAACAATAGCCTGTGCAGCCTTGAAACGGAAGTCCAGTGATTT
>JAOZRM010000235.1 GCA_029940175.1 Candidatus Sabulitectum sp.
GAATTGTCCCCAGCATTTCAGCAGGAAGTTCTTCGATAACTGTTGTGGAATAGGCTGCTATGGAAAATGTTAACGCAAGTAAAACCAGCGTTTTCATAAGAACCTCCAGATAATGGTGCGTGCCTGGATACTTTCAGTGAAGTCGTTGCAAGTATTGACCGTTGCCTGTTCTGTGTCAATGAACTTTCCCGGGCTGTTTGTACCGTAAACAGGAGGAGGTGGTATACCGGATTGGAATAGATCCGGTTTTCCCGAAGTAGCTAAGTTTGGAAGGGAAATTGGTTTGCCTTCCGGAAGGAGAAGGAAATGAGAACTTCATTATTCAGATTCAGGTTTGTTTTAGTCTCCATTCTTTTTGCAGGGCAGGCATTGGGGTCTGTGGTTGTTAACTTTACCTGTGATGCAGCTGTTGAAGAGGTCAGAGAATATGATGAACTCTCCGGAGTCCTGAAAGTTACAATTCAGGCAATAGAGATAAGAGAGGATTTTTCAGAATCTTACACAAGCTCATTTATAGAATCGCTGGAAGAACAAAGCGTTCAGATCTCTGTTGAGAATGTTACTCCCGAGGACCTTGAGCGTATTTCTTCAGGTGCTCTTATTCAACTGGAGTACATGAATGTATCTGGAATCTTCGGCACTGCGAATGAACCAGGGGCTTTTTCATCAGAGTCATGGACACTCCTGGAGATCTGCGGTGGTTAATTCAGCGATTGAAAATGGCACAGAACTCAGTTATAATTATCCTGGTCAAAAAAAAGGAGGGAAATTATGAAAGGAATTAATGCTCTTGCTCTTGTGGCTGCAGTATGTCTTATTACTGCTTCGGGAGCTCAAGGTGAATACATCTATGCCATTCAGGGTGATGTTCTTTACGCTGTTCAAACAGACACAGGTGAGTGGGCAGAACTTTCCGAGAGCTGGGAAGGCACTGAGTTGATGACCTCGATTAACGGCAGTTTGTTTTCCATTCAGGGTGACGTTCTTTACAGGCTCTCAAGAGACGGCAGCTGGACAGAGCTGACCGATACCTGGACTGGTTCAGTGGCACTTACTGCTGGAGATGAGTGGTTGTATGCTGTACAGAGCGACATTCTTTACAGGATAGACCCGGATGACGGCACATGGGAAATCGTTCCCGGAATCTATAACGGAACTACTCATATTGCATGGTCCGGTGGAGCACTTATGGTGATTCAGAATGACGTTCTTTACCGCACGAATCCTGTAACCGGAAACTTCACAGAACTGCCTTCTTCCTACAGCGGAACAACTGCCACAGCTGCAACAGCCACTGATTTCTTTGCTATTCAGGGTGATGTTCTTTACAAGGTAAACCCCCGCACAGGAGATTATGAGAACCTCGGCGGAGGATATGAAGGTGCAACAGAAATGGCTGCCTACGGTAACTATGTGTACTGTATCTGGCAGGGAGCGCTCTGGAAGATAGATACACGGACAGGTGAATACGAAAGCCTTGGATCAGGCTGGGAAGGTACTACAGCTTTCTGCATTCTTTAACAGCTACGGAAGTGTTTTGTGCTCCTGTCAATCAGGAGCACATTTTTTGGTTATGGTCTTTTCAGATGGTAAACATTTGTTTAGTATATGTCTATGAAAAAACCAATTCTTCTATGGGTAAAAAGTGCATACAGTTTCTCATGGGGTACAGATCTGCCTGAATCCCTGGTAGAGGAAGCTGCACGGTGCGGCTTTGGCGGTGTTTTGCTGGCAGACACCGGAGGAGTGTACGGTCAGCACCGTTTTGCCGCAGCTGCGAATAGGGTCGGCATCAAAGGCATTCCCGGTACCGAGATACAGACCACTGCGGGAATTCTTGTGGTTGGAGCCCTGGCATCGGGATGGGGTCAGTTGTGCAGATTGATCACCTCTGTTCATCTGGAAGAGAGAGTTGATCACCCTTCTGCTTTCTCGGATTCCAGCGATCTGTTCTGCATAGCGAAGGACAGGTTACAGGCAATTCTGGTAATTGAGAAGGGCTGGCAGGGTCTTGCTTACATTCCGGTGCTGCCTGGTGAATCTGATCCCGATTGTCCTCCGGGGGTTCTTCCTGTTGCCTGCTGTCCCTCCATGTTTGCATGTGAGAATTCTCTGCCTGTACATTCCATGCTTCGCAGGAATGACGAACTGCTTCCCTCTCCCCACGTGCAGCAGCCTCCTTTATTTCACTGCAAAAAGCATCTTCCTCTTTACTCTTCAGATATGTGGCAGTCTGCTCCATTTGCACTGGAGAATAATCTGAGACTCAGTGAGCTTGTATGCACGCTGCCTCTGCACAGTCCCTACCGGCCACCTGTGATATCCGATGATGACAGCGCCATGCTCAAATCGATCCTTTTTCCCAGGCTCCGGGAAGAGTACGGCAACAGCGAAGCAGCAGAGAAAAGGCTGATTGATGAGCTCCAGGAGTTGAGCAGAGCCGGGCTATGCGGGTATTTTCTTGTTTTTCACAAAGTAATTACATACTGCAGCGACCATGGAATTCTGGCCATCGCCAGAGGGTCTGCAGCAGGCAGTCTTGTTTCAAGGCTTCTTGGATTGTCTGCAATCTGTCCTATCCGGTACGGACTGTCATTCTCTCGTTTTTTTAACCGTCTTCGAGATGATCCGCCGGATATTGATCTTGACATAGATGGAAGCAGGCGTGATAGGGTTTACAAATGGTTTCTGGCTGAATGGGGAGAAAGAACCGCAGCAGTCTCGGCAACTGTTACATACAGAACAAAATCTGCTGTTCGGGTGGCAGCCACAGCTTACGGTGTATCTCGGGACGAGACCGATGTGCTTGCCAAATTGTCCCGAAACCCGTGGAATCCCATATGGAAACAGGATTTGCCTGCAAAAGTCATGAAGCGGGCAGAGCTTCTGAAAGGGCTGCCTTCACACCTGATGCCTCACCCCTGCGGTGTTGTGGTGGGCGAGGGTCTTATAGCTTCAACAGTACCAGTGGAGATGTGCAGCGGTGGTCTACCGGTTACCCAGCTGGACATGCATGGAGTTGAATATGCAGGGCTTATCAAAATGGATCTTCTTGGGCAGCGGGGTTTGACCTCGCTTTCTCTTGCTGCCCGGGGAAGTGATCCGGTAAAACTGGTAAACCAGTCAGGCTTTCTTGATGAAGAAACCCTCCTGCTGATTAATGAAGGAAGAACCATAGGAGTACCCCACATTGAAAGCCCTGCCATGCGCGGGCTTCTTAAAAGAATGAACATCCGTTCCGTGGAGGATGTCGCCAGAGCACTGGCGCTGGTCAGACCGGGAGCAGCATCCGGAGGGGGTCGTGATAAGTACATGGCAGGAGGTGAAAGAAATATTCCAGCTCCCCTGAGAAACATTCTTCTTGAGAATAGAGGAGTAATGCTTTATCAGGAAAATGTTACTGAAGCCGCCTGCATCCTGCTTGGGCTTTCGCCTGCAGAGGGGGATCTCATGCGAAGGAGATTGAAGCGCCGGGACGTTGAAAAAAGTGAGATCATTTCCAGGTGCACAAGTAACGGTTTCTCCATGAGAATGGCAGAACGGTGCTGGGAACTGCTCTCAGGCTATGCGGGATATGGTTTCTGCAAGGCCCACGCCATGACCTATGCTGCTGTATCTTCCACCTATGCCGCAATCAAGTCAGAGAAACCAGCAGCAGCCATGGCTTCTTTTCTTGCTGCAGGTGGAGGCTTTTACCGGCATCCGGTTTATGTGGAAGAAGCCCGGCGACTGGGTCTTAAAATCCTTCCACCGGATGTGAATACTTCAGAGTGGTTCTGCACATCTCCTTCTGAAGGCTGCATAATGATGGGCATGGGTTACCTGGCAGGAATTGGTGAGACTGAGTTTGAGAAAATAAGGAATGGAAGACCCTTTTCTCATCCGGTGCAGGTGAGAGCTGCGGGAATCGGGTTGAAACTCGCTCAGAACATGGCTATGGCCGGTTGTTTTGACTCAATGGGAATGAACCGCCCGCAGGCAGCCTGGAGTGTCAAGGAAGGGGCAACCTCTCTGTTCCCATTTGGAATGCCACCACCCCTGCTGCCATCCTACATACCATCTGTCAGGGCTTCAAAAGAGCTGGAACTTCTTGAGGTAACAATTGAAGCTCACCCGCTTGCCTTTAAAGAAAGACCCGCTGGAACCATTTTTATCTCCGATATGCCCAAACGGGGCAATTCTCTTATCTGGGGCAGGGTAGTTTCGGGCCGGTCACTTAAAGGTGGTTCAGGGTTCTTCATGGTTGAAGATGAAACAGGTA
>JAOZRM010000056.1 GCA_029940175.1 Candidatus Sabulitectum sp.
GCCTATTATGAAATTAGGAACATCATTGATCAGAATGAGTTTTCTATAGTCCACACTCACGGGTCTAAAGCCAAATTTCTTGGTCGTCTTGCTGCTGCCCATGCAAAAACGCCTGTAAAGATTGTTCAGACCGTTCACGGGTGGTCCTTTTTTGACACAATGTCTCCTCTGCAAAAAGCATTCTACTCTGTACTTGAAAGATTTGGCTATAAATATGCAGACTCCAACATTGTAGTCAGTCCTCATGATATCAAAAAAGGGGTAAACTGGGGTATTGGGAAACCAGAGGATTACCAGCTGATACGAAGTGGTGTTGAGTTTGATGCTTTTTTTGCTCAGCGCAAAAATAAGGTGATTGCAAGAAAAAAACTGGGTATCCCACCTGACTTTCCCGTAGTGGGAACCGTGATCAGACTCGCTTCGCAAAAGCACCCGGAAGCTATTGTTGATGTTGCAGAGAGAGTTAAGGCCTCTATTCCAAATGTTCGATTTGTGATAGTTGGGGACGGGCCTATGGACAACTATATCAAGCACTACATTGCAGAAAGAAATTTATCAGATAATTTTTTGATGCTGGGAAGCAGAAAAGACGTTGCTGAAATTCTTCCTGCGTTTGATGTGTTCCTGCTTACTTCAAGAAGTGAAGGTCTTCCAAGAGCTATGCTTGAAGCTCTAGCTGTTAAAATTCCTGTTGTAGCTACCGATGTGGGTGGTATAGCAGAACTGATAAACGGATTGAAGAATGGTTTCCTGTGCAGCCATGGAGACACAAATTGCCTTGCAAAGGGAGTCTTGACACTACTGGAATCTCCGGAACTGCGGGACAACCTTCTTTCAACCATAGATGATGATCTGGCGCCGTTTTCCGCAAAAATAATGGTAGAACAACTCTTCCAGCTCTATACATTTCTTGTGAAAAACATGTAGCCGCACAAATTGTGTGCGGCTACCTGGATCAAACATTAACCACTATGAACAATAACTATGGTGCTTCTATTGAACTCACCGGGCATACTGCGGCGCATGCACCACAATCGATACATGCAGCTGCATCGATAACATAGGGTGTTCCCTCTTTGATGCAATCAACAGGACATTCTGCCTGGCAAGCGCCACAGCTGATGCAGGTGTCATTAATTTTGTAAGCCATGAAAACCTCCGTTAGTAAATTTCTTTCACAAATTATACCGGGTTTCCCCGGCCCCTTAATATACTAAGTATTCTATCAAGTTCGTCCAGAGAGCTGTATTCGATCTCAAGCTTGCCGGACCCCCCTAGGTCTTTAAGAAAAACACGGGTTCCAAGAGCTCTCTGCAACTCATCCTCAAGCTGTTTTATCTCAGGAATCACTGGCGTCTTTTTCTTTTTGAGAACAGGTTTATGTCTACCGGTACTTTTCCTCACTGCATCTTCGAGTGTTCTTACACTATATCCCTTTGCCAGACTTACCTTTGCGATACGAACCATTGCCTCTTCACTTGGCAAACCAAGCAGAGCTCTTCCGTGTCCCATGGAAAGCTTACCGGATCTCACCATTCCCTTTACTAAATCGGGCAGCTCCATGAGTCTCTGGAAGTTCGCTATTGCTGAGCGGCTGATTCCAACCTGTTTTCCAAGCTCCTCCTGAGTCATACTGAACTCCACACAAAACCTGCTGAATGCTTCTGCCTTCTCCATGGGATTGAGATCCTGTCTCTGGATGTTCTCAATCAAAGCAAGTGCCATCATCTGCTTGTCGTCTGCATCCCTTACAAAAGCCGGTACTGTATCAAGACCAACAAGTATCGAGGCTCTTAATCTTCTTTCTCCTGCAATCAGCTGATAGCGATCCTCATGTTTCCTCATTACAAGCGGTTGCAGAATACCTTGCTGTCTGATTGATTCCGCAAGAGAGGAAAGCTCTTCATCATCCCAGTCAATTCTGGGCTGGAACGGGTTAGGATCAATCTCGTCAACATTAATATCTGCAGGTGAACCTTTATCAGAAGGGTTTTCTTCCAGGCTGGGAAGCAATGATTCCAGACCTCTCCCAAGTACTGTTTTTCTTTTCACCTTGCCATAACCTCCCTGGCTAAACTCATATAACTCTTTGCGCCACTGGAGTATGCATCATATAAAATTACTGGCTTACCATGACTGGGCGCTTCGCTGAGACGAACATTTCTAGGTATACGGGTTGTAAAAAGAGCCTTTCCGAGAAATTCATCAGCCTCCTGTTCGACCTCCCTGCTAAGTTTAAGCCTTTTGTCATACATTGTGAGGACAACCCCGAAAACCATTAGATCTTTGTTCCAGTATGCCCTTATCCTACGAATGGTTTCCATAAGATGAGAAAGCCCTTCAAGAGCATAGTACTCACTCTGAACAGTGAGAATCACGCCATCTGCTGCTACCAGCGCATTAATTGTTAGAAGCCCAAGAGATGGAGGACAGTCAATTAGTACATAATCATATCCGGACAAATTTGAATTTGAAAGCGCCTGCTCAAGAAAAAACTCTCTTTCCTCCTGTGTGGCCAATTCAATTTCTGTGCCGGCAAGATGTCGTGTACCTCTAACAAGGGAAAGTCCCTCAACTTCGGTCTTCACAACACATTCAGCAAGAGAAAGCTCACCGGAGACAAAGCTGTGAATACCGTTTGTATCAGCTTCCATCAATCCAAGACCACTGGTTGCATTGGCCTGCGGATCAAGATCAATAATCAACACTTCTTTGTCATGAACGGCAATACTGGCTCCCAGGTTGATAACAGTGGTTGTCTTGCCCACCCCACCCTTCTGATTAGCCACAGCAAGGATTCTGGTCATTCGGTCACCTTTCCAGTTAGTTCTTAATACAAGGATGTCGATACTGCAGAATAAACCCTCTTCGGTCAAGCGGTGGAACCGGCAGTTCTGTGGATATCTGTGTATCAGAACAAGTTCCTTCCGATTCTGAAACTCTTGTTACCAGAGTAAACTCCCCCGGTACAGCAGGTGCGATCATTTTTACCATCTCCGAAGGCTCTTTCACCGCCCTTGAGGTAAAAAGACTGCCCCCGGGAAAGGGACCGGCTTCCTCAACTCGGCTGTTCAAAACTCTGCATGATACACCACAGGTCCTTGCCACTGTTTCCAGGAAGGCACATCTTTTTCTTCTGGATTCGATCATGGTCACATTAAACCCGCACATAGCGAGAACCATGCCCGGGAAACCTGCGCCAGTACCTACATCATAAACAACCCTGTCATGCAGAAATGGTATAAAAGCAACAGACTCGAGAACATGCCTTGTCCATAGTCTTTCCACCTCCTGCGGGCCAACCAGATTTGTTTTACTGGAGCTTTTCTCTAAAAGGTCAAGGAATTTTCCAATTTTAAGATAGGATTCTTCTTTGAGATTAACTCCAAGAAGTGAACAGTGGTCGCGCGCTTCCGAAAAGGATGCTGGAAGGTCATGTTTCACGTGAAACACTTTCTTTCATGAGGTAGAGCACAAGAGAGTCTATATCCGCCTGCCTTACCGCTGGTATCAACTCTGCATCGGACAGCGTAAGAGGTTTTCTTTTTTTGAGAGCTTCCCTTGCTTCTATTGTAATTGTTTCCACCGTACTATAGTCTTTAATACACTCGAGAGACACTTCACCGTATCTACTTCTTACTTTGTGTCTTTTCTGCGCCCGTTTTACATATCCCGCATACTTAATGTCGAGAACTACTGTTGTGAGAATTTCATTTTCATCCATTCCACTGGCTTCGTAACCTATGATTGCTGCAACCTTTTCCGGAGAGACGTCGGGTCTTCTACATATCTCCTCCACCGACTTTCCCTTAAGCCTTTTTGCCCCTATCTTTTTCCTTAGCTCATTGTATTTCTTATCCCGATCCTTGAATGCCTCAGACTTAACGCAAGATAATGTGCCCAGGCTTCTAGCAAGACTGAAGACTCTTCTGTCTGCATTATCCTGTCTCAGGTTCAATCTATTCTCAGATCTGCTTGAAAACAATCTATATGGTTCGTCCGTACCTCTTTTAACCAGGTCATCAACCATAACCCCCAGATAGCTGCTCATTCTGTCGGGTACTATTTTGTCCATTCCATAAAGGTCTCTTGCTGCATTAGCTCCTGCAAGCAGACCCGTTGCAGCTGCCTCCTCGTAACCCGAGGTTCCCAAAATCTGTCCTGACACATACAAATTCTCTGAAGCCCTGAGCTTTAACGTATTATCAAATTCACCTGTATCAAAACACGTGTACTCTACAGAGTAGCCGTATGCAGAAATTACAGCTTTCTTGAATCCTGGAAGAGATCTGATTATTCTTTCCTGTATCTCCTCTGGCATACTGGTTGACAGTCCGTTCAGATACATAACTCTAGAGTCCCTGCCCATAGGCTCCAGGTGGATTGGGTGACCGGTTCTATCCGGGAATTTTGTTACCTTGTCTTCAAAACTTGGACAGTATCGTGGTCCTTTTCCCTGTATTCTTCCGGAATACAATGGAGATCTGCTCAAGCTCTCTTTAACTAGGTTTTCAGTCTCTCCTGTTGTTCTTGTCAACCAGCACACCTCACTGTTTTCAACTCCCTTTTTCGATGACCAGCTGAACCTGAACTTTACATCGTGAGATATCTGTTTTTCCAGGAATGATCTGTTAATTGAGCTTCTCACTATCCGTGGAGATGTGCCGGTCTTAAATCGTTTCACGTGAAACAACCTATCCCGTATGTCCTGCTCAAGGGCAATTGCAGATGTGTCTCCTCTTCTTCCTCCCGGCCAGCTTGATCTCCCTCTGTGAAGCATTCCTTTTAAAAAAGTACCTGTTGCCAAAACAAACGCATCAGCAAAGATTTCTGAGCCATCACTTAGCTTGACTCCTTGAATTCTTGAAGTGGAGCCGATGAGTTTAACAACAAGTCCCTGGATGACCCGAACTCCAGCATCAGAAAGTTTACCTCTTTGTGCAAGGGAATACTCTGAAACATCGGTTTGCACCCTGGGGCCCCAGACTGCAGGGCCTTTTTTCATGTTAAGCATTCTGAATTGTAAAGCAGTAGCATCCGCAGACTCTGCTGTTACTCCTCCGAGGCCGTCTATTTCCCGGATAAGAGTACCCTTGGCAATACCACCCATTGCCGGGTTGCATGACATCAGTGCAATTTTAGATACACTGGGAGTAACCAATACGGCTCCGCACCCTAATGCAGATGCAGCAACTGCCGCCTCTACGCCAGCGTGTCCACCTCCAATGATAAGAACTGTATATTCTTTTTTCACTTGCCTACACAAAACCTCTCCAGAGCCCTTTCAACTGCTTCCCCTGATCTTTCAGGTTCATCTGCTTCTCTGAGTATTTCGCTAATTATTTCTGCAGTAAGTGCCATGTCACTACTCGCCGTGGCGCAAATTGCCTCCCTTAGCAGAGCTTCCATCCTCTCAAGTCTCCATGAAGGACTTTTCTTCTCTGTTGCTGTGATAAATTCAACAAGATCCTTCATTCCACAACCGGAAACAGCAGAAAAAGACAACCACCCGGCATCGGCTTCCTCTCTTATTAGATCAGACATTGAGCGAACCTTGAGGACCTCGCGGTTTTTCAAAATATAGCCTGGTGGTTCTGTACACATTGGATCAAGCCATACAACCCTGTCACCGTTTTTCAACGATCCAATGAGTAATTCAAGTGCTTTACCATCCAGCACCTCTCCCCCGTAACCGGCACTGTCTGAAATCTCCACTCTTCTTCCAGAAAGACTGATTGTTCTGCTTGCCCCATCCCTTGTGGTTCCAGGTACGCTTGAAACTACAACCGCATCTTCTCCATTAAGCTTGTTGAATAACGTGGACTTACCTGCATTTACCGGGCCCATAAGAAAAACTCTTGGTAATATTTCTGCGTCCTTCACCTTCAGAATAAGAGAATGTATCTGCTCCAGTAGTTGGTTGAGAAGAATAGAAACGTAATTGTCTCCCGATACCTCATGGTCTTCGCTGAATTCAATTAGTCCTTCAATTTCACTGGTCAGCGTTGATAGCTCGTCTGAAAGATCACTTTTTGCTTTGCCACTGTTCTCAAGTGTGTATTGTGCAGATAATGTTAATACGTCCAGTGACGACAATCTTCCATTCATCCAGGCTCTTCTTGTAAACTCTCCAGCTACTGCCAGTCTTGCGCCGTTTCTTTCAAGTTCCTCGAGTACCCTTTTTGCTGTTCCCGGTGATCCATGGCACATGAGATCCACCATTTCCTCACCCGTATAACTTTTTCCAAAAGGCCACGAAATTGCAACCAGGTAATCTATTCCCGCAAAATCTCCCACTGCTCGTTTTCGGCCGGTTAGCTTTCCCGGTTTGAGGTTCATTATTTTTTCTACTGTTGATGAGGCTCCCTTTCCAGAGAGCCTCACCAGTGAAATAGCTGATAC
Organism: Candidatus Sabulitectum sp.; assembly: GCA_029940175.1. Taxonomy (GTDB): domain Bacteria; phylum Fermentibacterota; class Fermentibacteria; order Fermentibacterales; family JCC-6; genus Sabulitectum. Next base: position 6,403 of record JAOZRM010000056.1, read on the forward strand.
CGCTTCAGGAGTAGCCTGTGCTGCGATCAGATCATTTTGTGTTTCCATCTGCCTGATCCGTTGTGAGCTTTTTCTTAATCAATTCCTGGTGTACAAGAGTAAGAATGTTGAATATCAACCAGTATAAAGTAAGACCGGAAGCAAACCTCATAAATAGGAATGTCATGAATATTGGCATCATGTACATCATCATTTTTTGCTGCTGCGCAGCAGATCCAGTGGCACTGGATCCAGTAAGTTTCTGCTGGAGGAACATTATTATTCCAAGAATAACTGCCATCAATCCGATTCCCTCAAGTCCCAGTATTTTGGTCTGAAAGTGAACAAGAATTTCTGGCCTGGACAAATCGTTAATCCACAAGATAAATCCGGCTCCCCTGAGCTCAACCATGTTTGCGAGAACTCTGTACATGGCGAAGAACACCGGCATCTGAAGAAGCATTGGAAGGCAGCCACCAATCGGGTTTACTCCCTTTTCCTTGTAGAGCTTTTGCATTTCCACCTGCTGCTGCTTCGGGTCCTTAGCGAACTTCTTCTGGATTTCCTTCATTGCCGGCTGTATTCGCTGCATTTTCTGCATTGATACGTAGCTTTTGGTTGTAAGAGGAGACAGCAATATTTTAAGTGTAAATGCAAGAATAATGATTCTCACACCCCAGTTGCTGATAAATGATAACGCTGAAGTGAGGAAGAAAAATATTAGTTTTCCTATCCATCTTATTATCGGCCATCCAAAATCAATCATATCTGTTGTAGATCTACCTAGATCACTTAGAAGATTATATGACTTTGGCCCTGCAAACACAGTAATGCTGTTATCATCCAGGGCTATGTGGGGAGACCCACCCTGACCTGGTGCTATATATCCATCAGCTCTTTCCATTGTCTCCGGCATAAGGATCACAGTGAAATACTTGTTGCTTGTGGCAATCCACTCAACATTTCCTGTTGCCTCGAAGCCCTCAATTTTATCTGAGTTCTCTTTTTTGTGTGAATTTGTAAACCAGGATGCAGTAAAATATCCCTTTTCCGTGGTCTGCAACTCAGTCACGGGAATTGCGCCGAATTCTATTGCAGACGTAAGGTCAAGTTCATTCTTCTCGAGAGAAAACCCGTAGTAACCTCGTTGAAAAGTAAATACTTTCCTTGATTCGCCTGAAGCGAAAATTACTTCTGATCCCTGTTGTCCGGCATAAACAGTGTCTGGTCCCTCATATTCAAAATGAATGGGATTGTTTTCCTGGTCACGAGACAAAAGCCATGGTTTCAGGGCAAGATCCACCTGTTGATCAAGACCCTGATCAGGGTGATCTTCGTATCCCTGGAGCATCCATGACTGTACTGATCCTCCAGTTGTTGACAATCTGGCAACAACAAGTGTCTCTCCGGATTCTTCTCCTGGAATAACAACAGTAACAATTCTCTCGATGTAATCACTTTCCAGCACATCAACATCAACCTGCGCTGGCAATGTGTCAACTGGAATTCCTGATTCATCTTCCTGTTCATCAACCAATGAAGCTGTCTGCTCTGTGTTCACAGAAGTCATTGCAATCTCAACATCAGAAGCCTGATTGCTATTACCCTTGCCGGTCACGAACCAGCTTACAAGCAAAACTCCCAACATAAGAATGGCTGCCAGAAATAACCGTGACTGATCACTCATCTTTTTCAACCTCCGGTACGGGGTCATATCCCCCTGAATGCCATGGGTGACATCTAAGTATTCTTTTAATAGAAAGAACCATTCCCCTGATCGCACCGTGCCTTCTCAGGGCTTCTTCTGCATATTCGCTGCATGTTGGTGTGTATATGCAACTTGGCGGAAGAAATGGTGATATCGTTTTTCTATATATCCTAACAATTGTAATAAGGATGCTTTTCATCCAAGCCTTTTCTTCGCCTGAATCACCAGTTTTTCCATATCCTCCATCATTTTGTTCCAGTTAGTCTTTTTTAGTGGAACTATTGAAAATATCACAGCATCAAACCCTACATCAACAGCTTTTTCTGTTGAATATTGTCTTAATCTTCTTTTAAAGAGATTTCTTTCTACAGCATTACCGGTCTTTGCCGATACAGAAAACCCCAGGCGTATTCGACCCAGGGTATTCTTGCTATACCTAGCTCTCAAAACATTACCTTTGAAACGAAAACCATGTCTTAAGAGCTTTCTAAACTGCCAGCCAAATTTAATACCTGTTAGACAGTTTTTTTTCAAGACTATGGAATAAGACGCTTGCGTCCCTTGCGTCTTCTGGCGTTAATTACTTTTCTTCCGCCCTTTGTTGCCATACGAGCTCTGAATCCGTGTCGCCTTTTTCTGGAAATATTGCTCGGTTGAAATGTTCTTTTCATAATTTCCTTCTGTCCTGACATCCGATGAATGCTTTAGGTTCACCGGGACTCACCATTAGTATTCTATTATCTTCTGGAAGCGGAAAGCTATCTAAATACAGTCCAGTTGTCAAGTTCTGCTGTCGGTTTCTTCCTGGCCCTGTTTTTTGTATAGTGTTACCTGTTGTTCAGTGTTTCCCTTATTGTTCTTTTTGATAACGATTCGGAGATTGTCTGATGCACTTTTTACCTGAAGATGTTTTTGACCTATGCCTTGATCGCGCAAAAAAATTCATGGGTCCGGAAAAGTATAATTCCTGGTTAGCCAATGCTTCTTTTCGTTCTTACGACAACGGGGTTTTCACCATAGGGCTTGATTCAGAGATTAGATCGAATTTTGTAACACAACACTACAAAGAGAATCTTGAAGAGCTTCTTCGCAAAATAACTGAAAAATCAGATATCTCTGTTGTTTTTACCCATGTTCCTGAAACCCTGTCACTTGGTAAAATACAAAATTCATCTAGACATGAAATGTTTTCCAATTTTCTTAAACCGGGTTATGTTTTTGACCGGTTCATCCAGGGTCCAAACAACAGAATGGCTTTTGCCACAGCACAGGCGGTTGCATACGAAATGGGTCACTCCTCAACCAATCCTCTTTTCATCTACGGGGGCGTGGGCCTGGGAAAGACTCATCTTATTCAAGCCATTGCACATCACATTAAAGAAAATCAGCAGGATAAAAAATTCAGCTACATTTCCAGTGAAGAATTTCTAACAAGTTACGTAAGAGCGCTGGATCCCAACAAAAACAGAACACGTGCAATGGATATTTTTAAGGACCGTTTTAGAAACTCCCACTACCTTATCATGGATGATGTACAATTCCTTGCAGGTAAAGAAGGCACACAGGATGTGTTCTTTCACCTCTTCAACGACCTGTACTTACGAGGAAGACAGATAATTCTAACTTCTGACAGACCACCACACGAAATCGAACCACTTGAAGAGCGACTTATTTCTCGATTTCAATCCGGGATGGTGGTGGATATAAAACCACCGATTCTTGAAACAAGGCTTGCAATTCTAAACCAGAAACTGAAAGATGAAAATATACAGCTGGACAAAGACATTGTTTTGTATCTTGCAGAAACAGTAAAATCGAATGTTAGACAACTGGAGGGCGCAGTTAATCTACTGGCAGCAAATATAAGGATCCAGAATATTGAACTTTCTCTGGAAAACGTTCGGTCAATTGTTACAGAATACCTTGGAGCCTCATCGAGAAGATTGAACCCCTCTTCCATAACTTCCACGGTGGGTGAGTTTTTTGGGGTTAATCCCAATTCTCTAAAGGGTAAACAAAGAAAAAGAGAAATTCTTGTGCCGAGGCAAGTATCAATGTTTTTAATGAGAGAACTCACTTCCCTTTCTCTTGAGGAGATAGGTTCTTTCTTTGGCAGAGATCACTCTACCGTACTTAATGCGATCAAGCGTATCAATTCCAAGATGTCCGAAGATTCTTTTTTCAAGAGAAAAATTCTCGATATAAGAGAGGGTCTCCTGGGTTAACCAATCTGTTAACCTTTTCTTGATATCAGAAGAGTTGTTATCCACTGTTGAAAACTATTTCTTCGTAATTATGTTTTGCACTTTTTTTGAACAACCACTTTGCCCTGGTGATACACGAAAGGGTTACTTTTACACACTCACTCCGGTATAATTACTATAACTGTATTTTTGTGTTTCAAAATTTATTTACAGACTTTGTGGAGGACTTCTAATGGTTAAATTGCTTGTTGATCACAAAACGCTTCTAAATGGACTTAATACCGTTGCTTCTGCACTTCCTCCCAAAACAAGCCTCCCTTCGTTGTCAAACATTCTACTCGAAACAGACGGTGATCAACTGAGGTTGGCTGCTACAGACCTGGATACCACTGTTATTACACTTATTCCAGCCACTATATCAACCCAGGGGGCTGTGGCACTTCCAGGAAAGAAACTTCTTGAGATCGTCCGTGAATTTTCCGGAACAGATGTAAGTATCAGTACCAGTGGCTCGAGAACATCAATTACTTGTGAAAAGAGTTCTTTTACCCTTCCTTGCAGTAGTAGAGACAGCTACCCCTCTTTACCTTCCTACGGATCCGAAACAGACATGACAAGTTTACCCCTTGATCTTGTGAAGAAAGCAATCAAGAAAACAGCTTATGCTGTGGCCGGTGCAAGTGAAATAAGGGCATCTCTTACAGGTTTGTTCTGGAAATTGAATCAGGAAAATCTTGAGATGGTTGCTACCGATGGACACCGACTTGCTAAGATCAAGATGTTAGAAATAAAGGCAGATTCTGAAATAGAGGCCATTCTCGCCCCCAAAGCCCTGAACCTTCTTTTAAAGATATCATCAGACGACCCGGTTTTTATGTCTACGCACGGTACCCAGGTTAGCTTTCGAGTGGAAAACACCAGTATTTACAGCAGAATGATTGAGGGACCATATCCCCCTTACGAGAAAGTAATTCCTCAGAGCAATAAAGACGTTTTGAAGATAAACCGAAACGATCTTTTTGGTGCGCTTAAGAGGATGGGAATAATAGCGAACCCGGCCACCCACCAGATAATGTTTACCGTGGAACACAACAAAGTAATCCTTCATGCAGAAAACACAGATGCTGGTGAAGCAAGAGAAGATATAGACGCCAACTACGACAAGGATCCACTTCAGATTGCCTTTAACGGAAACCTGATAATGGATATTATGCGTAACATGAGTAGTGAGATGGTTCTTTTCCACCTGCATGATAGTGGTACTGCGGTTATTATTACAGAAGAGGACCAGGATTCCGGAACAGACTACCTTACTCTTGTGATGCCTGTAAGGCTTCCGGACACTGTTTGATCAAATGAAAAGTGTTCGAACTCTTGTTGAAAGTTTGCGGCAGAATCTTGAGCTGGACAAAGTTTCTACCAGAAAAAGAGCACTGAAACTATGGAATATTTCAGTTGGTGAGAAATTATCCCCCATGTGTTCGGTTGTGGGTTTTTCGGAATCAACCATTATTATAAGGGCATTCAATCCCGCCGCAGCGATGGAACTGCGCTACAGAAGCAACGACATAATTGCGGCCTTGAATAAGTCGGCAGGAAAAGAGCTCTTTCTTTATATGAAAGTAACTCTTCGACCGGGCCGTGACAGAGAAAGGTAATATTTTGACCGACAAAGGAACAGCTGCATATGGAGCAGAATCAATCCAGATTCTTGAGGGTCTAGAGGCTGTCCGCAAAAGACCTTCTATGTACATTGGCTCCACATCATCAGCGGGCCTTCACCATCTGGTTTACGAAGTGGTTGATAACAGCGTTGACGAAGCCCAGGGTGGTTTCTGCAACACAATCAAGGTGGTCATAGAAAAAGACGGTGGTATTTCTGTTAGAGATAACGGGCGTGGAATACCAACAGACATGCACCCTAAAATGAACGTGTCCGCTCTACAGGTTGTGATGACAACCCTTCATGCCGGCGGAAAGTTTGATGATGTCTCTTACAAAGTTTCCGGAGGTCTCCATGGTGTGGGTGTCAGTGTAGTAAATGCTCTTTCAAGTTCTCTTCATGTAGAGGTAAGAAAGGAGCAGAGCACTTGCACACAGGACTATGTTCGCGGGATTCCACTGTCTCAACTGCAGGAAGAAAAATGTGACCTTCAGGAAACAGGAACAACCATTACATTCATTCCGGATTCTGACATCTTTGAAACTACGGAGTACAGTTTTGATATTCTTGCAAAAAGACTCCGGGAATTGGCCTTTCTAAACAGTGGACTGCGCATTTCTATTGCAGATGTAAGAACAGAAGATGGAAAAAACAGAGTTTTTCAGTATGATGGAGGTATTACTTCATTTGTGAGTTTTCTTAACGAAAACAAGCACCCTCTTCATCATCCGCCGATACAACTCACCCGCGAGGGTAAACTGGAAGACGGGTCTTTCATTCTTTCTGACGTGGCCATTCAATACAACTCCGGATACCAGGAAGACGTTTTCAGTTTTGCCAACAACATTAACACTGTTGATGGCGGAACACACATGACAGGATTTCGCTCTGCTCTTACCAGGTGTCTCAATGATTACGGGTCAAAGAACAACATGTTCAAGAAAACAGGTCAGACCTTTTCCGGGAATGATGTTCGAGAAGGTCTTTCTGCAGTAATAAGCATTAAGATATCGAATCCTCAATTTGAGGGTCAGACCAAGACAAGGCTTGGGAATAGAGAAGTTAAGGGTGTAACTGAAACCATGGTGTACTCTGGTCTTGAACAGTTTTTTGAAGAAAACCCTGCTATTGCAAAAAAAATAATCCAGAAGTGTATAGATACCAGTGCAGCAAGACAGGCAGCAAGAAAAGCCAGAGAGCTTACCAGGAGAAAAAGCGCACTTGAAACAGCTTCTCTTCCAGGAAAACTTGCAGATTGCACAGTTAGAAGTTCCAAAGAAGCAGAACTTTTTCTGGTTGAGGGAGATTCAGCAGGTGGTAGTGCAAAACAGGGCAGGAACAGGTATTTTCAGGCCATTCTACCACTAAGGGGAAAAATACTCAACGTTGAAAAGGCTCCTCTTCATAAAATATTGAACAACACAGAGATAAGAACACTCGTTACCGCTTCGGGAACAGGTATCGGCGAAGAAGATTTCGACCTGGAAAAACTTCGATACGGAAAAATAATAATCATGACCGATGCAGATGTAGACGGAGCCCACATAAGAACACTTCTTTTAACTTTTTTCTTCAGATATATGCCACGTCTAATTTCTGAAGGTCATATTTTCATAGCACAGCCACCACTATTCAGATTAAAATGGGGCAAGAAGGAACGTTATGTTTTCTCGGAAAGAGAGCGTGATGCTGTTATTGCTGAGGATGTAGGCTCACAAAAAGTATCGATCCAGCGATTCAAAGGTCTTGGAGAGATGAACCCGGATCAGCTCTGGAAAACAACCATGGATCCGGAAACAAGGCATATGCTGGAGGTCAGGATGGATGACGCTGTTGAAGCAGACAGGATATTTTCTATTCTTATGGGTGATGAAGTCGAGCCTCGCAGACTTTTCATAGAAGAAAACGCGGCGGAGGTGAAGAATCTTGACTACTGACGAAAAAAACCTCCAGCAGATGAAACAACCCCAACACATTCAACTCGAAGATGAGATGAAGAACTCATACATTGAGTATTCGATGAGTGTTCTTGTGGGGAGAGCTCTGCCTGATGTTCGAGATGGTCTTAAACCGGTTCACAGAAGAATTCTCTACAGCATGTACGAACAGAAGCTTACCCACCAGAGACCATACAGAAAATCCGCAACAGTTGTTGGTGATGTTCTTGGAAAATATCATCCGCACGGTGATAGTTCTGTATATGATGCAATGGTCAGGATGGCCCAGGACTTTTCTCTCAGACACCCACTGGTGCAGGGTCAGGGAAACTTCGGTTCTGTGGATGGCGATCCTGCTGCTGCATACAGGTATACAGAAGCTCGGATGGCTCGTATCGGGGAGGAAATGCTTTCCGACATAGAGAAGGAAACAGTAGGGTTTGAGCCGAACTTTGATAATAGGCTTAAAGAACCGGTAGTTCTTCCCTCTGGAATACCAAACCTTCTTGTTAACGGATCTTCTGGAATTGCGGTTGGAATGGCCACTAATATTCCCCCGCATAATCTTCGGGAAATAGTTGATGCCTGCATCAGGATCATCCAGGACCCAGATGTTTCTGATGACGAAATTATGACCATCGTTCAAGCTCCCGACTTTCCCACGGGTGGGGTGGTAATGGGTCTTGGTGGTGTAAGAAACGCGTACAGATCCGGTCGCGGAAAAATTAAAGTGCGTGGCAGGGTTGTGTCTGAGGAGATCAGCGGACGAGACTGTATCATAGTCAACGAGTTGCCATACATGGTGAACAAATCAAGACTGATAAAATTAATTGCCGACCTGGTGAAGGACAAGCGAATTACAGGTATAGCCGATCTTCGCGATGAGTCAGACAGAGATGGTATGCGTATTGTCATTGTTCTTAAACGAGATGCCATTGAAGAAGTCGTACTGAATCAGTTGTTCAAACACACATATCTTGAAACTACGTTCGGGGCAAATCTTATTGCTCTTGTTGATAAAATCCCCAGAAGATTAAACCTCATGGAGATGCTCACCTTTTTTGTTGAACACAGGCATACGGTAATATTCAACCGAAGCAAGTTTGAATACAAAAAAGCAGAAGCCAGGGCTCACATACTTCGTGGATTGATCAAAGCCCAGGACAATATAGATGAAGTGATCAGGATCATTAAGGCAGCTTCAAGTCAAACAGAGGCAAAGGCCAATCTCATGACGACCTTTGATTTCTCCGAAAAACAGACTCAGGCTATTATGGAAATGCGTCTGGGTAAGCTTACTGCTCTCGACAGAAAATCTCTTGAGGATGAGCTTGCTGAGCTAGAGATCCTCATTGCAAGACTCAAGGAGATTCTGGAGCACAAGCACATTAGAATGGAAATAGTGGTCGATGAACTTCGTGATATTTCAGAGAAATACGGCGAGGAGAGAAGAACAGAAATCGTACCATGGACACCTGACGGGATCGATGTTGAAGACATGATCCCGGATGATTCTATGGTTATTGTTGTTTCCCACAGAGGCTATATCAAAAGACTGCCTGTGGATACCTGGCGAAGTGGTTTAGTGTATAGTATTGCCCAATAGAAATATT
>JAOZRM010000236.1 GCA_029940175.1 Candidatus Sabulitectum sp.
TGTTGTACACAAGGGAGAAGAACCGTTCCTCTCAGGAGAGAACGGTGTTGGCAACTTGTTCTTCAACCACTGTTCCATGAACTGTGTTTACTGTCAGAATTACCAGATAAGCAGGTCTGGAGGAGGCACCGAATACATGCCAGAAGCCCTGGCGGAGAAGCTGATTGATTTCCAGAAACAGAGCTGTCCCACTGTGGGTTTTGTCTCTCCCGGGCATTACCTGCCACTGGTTGCTGAAACAATTCAGATAGCCAGGAGGAAAGGTCTGACCGTTCCCGTTATCTGGAACTCAAACGGCTTTGAAACAGTGGAAGCACTGGTCATGCTTGAAGGTCTTGTGGATATCTACCTTCCTGATTTCAAGTACTGGAGTGAAGGTTCCTCCACAGAGTATTCTGATACTCCCGGTTATCCGGAAGCAGCCAGAGCTTCCATAAAGGAAATGTTCAGACAGGTTGGCCCATTGAAGTTAAGAGACGGGATTGCATACAGCGGTGTTTGTGTGAGACACCTGGTTCTTCCCAATGATCTTGCAGACACTGAAGAGATACTTCGATTCATTGCATCAGTATCAACAGACATATCAGTGAGTCTTATGTCCCAGTATAACCCGGTGTACCGGGCAGATGAGTTTGTTCTTCTCTCCAGGAAACTGAGACCATCAGAGTACTGGAAAGTGGTGCAGATCGCAGAGGAACTGGGTCTCTCAAATACTCTTATTCAGGAACCGGATTCCTCACCTGATCACTATCTGCCTGATTTTGATAAGAGAATTGTTTTCCACAAATAAGGCGTTCACCACCAGGGTGAACGCCAGATTCTGTTGTTGTTTTGGAGTTAGATTCCCAGACGAGCTGCTTCATCAGGCGACTGGCTTCTAAGGAGTTCATAATCTGCGTACTGTGTAAGTATGTTCATCTGAGACATGTTGTTTGCAAGTTCTCCATCTTCCGGTCTGTAGAAATTTATCATGTCTGTAACTGACCGGGCTATCTCCATATCCATATCGTAGAAATATCTCATTATTGCACTATCCACAGTGTTCTTCTGCTCATCAGTCATTCCCTCACGAATAGCTCCAAGTTCAACAAACTGACCTATGTAGTCTTCTTTCATTTCAGCAACAAGAGGTGCAAGTTCTTCGGCTGGGAGCCCCTGAGTAGCAATTTCATGTAAATCGACATACATCTGCCCGTAAAGTTCGCCTACTCTGTTACCAAGAGCCTCGGGATCGCTGAAATCCTCTGCCTGCTCAGAAACATCATCAGTGCCGTTTTCTTCCGCCCCGCCACATCCGGCTGCAAGTAGAATGGACAGCAAAATAACTGCGGTTATTGACCATTTCATTCGAGTTCCCCCTCTAGATAAAGTATCATGATGCTTAGAAATTAAGCGTTCGCCAATATCTTCCACAGTATACCCCAAGTCAATGGATCGAATAATAAAGTATGCATTTAATTCGGATATTGTCAGTTACTAAATACGCCGAGGAACTTCTTAACAGCACTGGATGGAGAATCAGCATTCATGATTGCCGTAACAACCGCCACTCCAGTGCAACCTGCTTTGATCACAAGTGCCGTGTTCTCCGGGTTGATCCCGCCGATTGCTATCAAAGGTAAAGATGAAGCTCTCGAGAGAGTGGAAACCATTTCAAGCCCCAGGGGTTCTTTGATGTCTTTTTTAGTCTCTGTTGAGAATACCAGATTAGCAGCTATGTAATCAGCGCCGTCTGCTTTTGCTTTCTCTGCTTCCTCTACTGTTCTTACCGAGACTCCGATGATTGCTTCAGAACCCATGATCGATCGAGCTACGTCCGCAGGCATATCGCTTTGACCGAGATGTACTCCATCCGCCCTTACTGCCATGGCGACATCAATGCGATCATTCACAACGAAATAGCTTGAATATTTGTTGCATAAGTCACGAAGTGTCTGAGCAGAATCCAAAAGAGATCTGGTTGATGCTTCTTTATCCCGAAGCTGAACGAATCTTACGCCGGCTTTCAGTGCTTCTTCACAGGTGGGTATAACACCCCGTCCTCGATGAAGAACGGGGTCTGTGACCAGATAAAGTTTTAGAGCATTTTTCAGGTCAGGCTTCACTGACTGACTTCCATCCTCAGTCTTTTCGCAATTATTTCTGAATCAAGACTGGCAAGCTGATCTATGAACTCCGGAACGAAAGAGCCGGGACCCTTGCAGTTCTCGGCCGTGATCTCACCGGCGATGTTGTAACATGCAATACCGGCTGCTACCGATTGAAGCAGTGGAATTCCCGATGCAGCGAAGCATGCAGCTGCAGTTGTTGCTCCGCATCCGGTTCCTGTGATTGACGTCATCAAACGGTTACCGTTGTGAACCTTTATCCAATCAGTTCCATCGGTAATGAAGTCTGTTTCACCGCTGACAGCTGTTACTATCCCGGTTTTTGAGGCAAATGTGGAAAACACCTCTTCGCTACCCTCTCCACTGGTCAGAGAGTCTACTCCCCGCACGCCACCGGAAGTTCCTGCAAGAGAAAGAATTTCACCGGCATTGCCTCTGACCACAGCAATGCTCAGCTCGGAGAGAAGGGTTGTGATTGCATCGGTCCTCAGCTTTGTAGCACCTGCTCCCACAGGGTCAAGAATCACTGGAATATTATTTGCGTTGGCAGCTCTACCTGCAGCAAGCATGCTTTCAAGGAGCTCCGGAGTGATTGTACCGATGTTAAGAAGCAGTGCCCCGGCGTATCCGGCCATCTCCGCCGACTCCGCTATTGATGGAGCCATTACAGGTGCAGCACCCATGGCAATGGTGATGTTGGCAGTGAAATTCATTACCACACTGTTGGTGATGTGGTGGATCATTGGATGCAGCTCTCTTACCCTGGAGGACATAAGAGTAACCATGATCACGTTTGGATCTAATGTAGTTTTTAAAGACATGGATTTCCTTAGCGCAGTTTGTTTACTGATCAAGTTCCAGGAGTGTATCTCAGACTTCACCTTGAAGCCACCCCCAACCCATGGGGTGAATACTGGAGAATTATCCTGAACTTGTCAATGCAGCATTGCTTTTACAGGAGAGATGGGACATGCGGGATTATTCTGGCAAATTTATCTACATTATAGACTGCAATTCTGAACTATATTCTGTTCCTTGACTTTGCAGTGATTTTGCCGATAATTACAAACATTACAGAACCCTTTGATTCGGACATTGATTCTAACTGAAATGCGGAGGCACAGTGTTTACTCTAATTATTCCTTTTCTTTTACTGGCGTCTCTTGTTCCATCCCCTGTGATGGATGCGGCATCTCTTGCCCTTGATTCTGCATTCATGACACCGGAGGAAATGAATTTCGATCGTCACTGGGCTACTTCTGTGAAGCTTGCAGACAGTACAGTTGTGCGGTGTATTCAGGATGTGTGGGCTCTGCCGGAAGTAGCTGATTCAGTGTATCATGAAGCGACTGCGCTTTCTGTGATCCAGCCAGTTGATGGCGGGGTTGATTCACTGATCTCTGTTCTTGCCGGAACCAAACATTCATTCCTTTCTGTTCTTGATACACTGTCATGTGCCGATTCTCTGGCTCTGCTCTGTACAGGAATGTGGGCAGACAGTGATTCTGTGGGAACTCCCGGTGAATGGGGAATCCTCTATTCTTCCCGTGGTTTTCCAGTTCCCGTTTCAGAAATTGAACTTGAGCTTGATGAGTATACGGATCTGTTAACCCGCTGGCCCGGTGTGTACTGCCCGTCACCGGAGCTGGTTATCGGCCTTGTTAAGGGTCTGGACATCTCGGGAGTATATGGAACATTACAGGCTCCCGGAGTTCAGGGGTGGGTAGTGGACTATTCCCTTGACTCGGAAATCACATGGGTGATCGGTGACGGCAATCGCAATGTTTACACCGGAGACTTCAGATATGATCTGATTGTTGATTTGGGTGGAGATGATCTGTATCTATCCGGTGGAGACGGTATTGGTATTCTCGGTACACCGGTTGGTTTGATCGCTGATCTTTCGGGAAATGACACTTATTCTTCTGATTCACCTGTTTCTCAGGGCTCCGGCTTCATGGGTTACGGGGCGCTGATCGATCTTGAGGGTGATGATGTTTACCGGGGCAGCTCTTTGTCTCAGGGGTCGGCTGTTCTTGGCTGTGGACTTTTTGCAGATCTTGGCGGGAACGATTACATGGCTGCGGATATCCACTCGCAGGGGGCT
>JAOZRM010000388.1 GCA_029940175.1 Candidatus Sabulitectum sp.
AGGAATGAATCCATAACAAGAGAACTGAAGAAAGTTCTTATGGAGAGAGATGTAATTACTGAAGACCGATTTGATAAACTTGTGCTTGCTTCGGATATTATTGACATAGAAGAGTCGCTGGAACTGGAAGAATTTCTGAAGCTTATCGCAGGCAGGATTGCTCCAATCCTGGAAATGGATGAAGATGAGCTATTCTTCCTCCTTCTGGAAAGAGAGAAGACCTCGCCAACAGCTCTGCGCCCGGGTCTGGCAATTCCACACATCATTATTCCCGGAACAGGTAAATTCACCGTTAACCTGGCTAGATGCAAGGGTGGAATCAATTTCAGCAAAACCACAGAACCGGTTCACATAGTATTCATTCTTGCTGGAACAATGGATGAAAGGAATTTCCATCTTAAAGCCCTGATGGCAATAGCAGAAATAACCACAGCGTCCGGATTCGATGACTACTGGATGAAATGCCATTCGGTGCAGGGTCTTCGAGATCTTATTCTGCTTTCCAAAAGACGAAGACAGGTTTGACAGCAGGATAATTACGCAACTGTGTTCCATAACGAAAAGGCTTCCGGTACTTCCCCGGAGAGCAATGCAGGGTTATACTTGTTGAGCTGGATAAACTTTGAATTTATGGAGGTAGAGAATGGCAGAAGAAAACAAGCCTATTCCGCTGGATGCAAATATCAGTGATACTGCTTTTAATAAGGAAAAGTCGCATGGGAAAGAGAAAAAAGAGTCGAAGCTACTTCCCTATCTACTGGGAACTCTTGTTCTTCTTGCAGGATATTTCTTTATCAGTGGTGGAGGTGGATCCAGCGTCCAGATGGAGCTGACAACTGAGCAGGAACAGGTTCAAACTGAAGTAACCGGTATTGTTGAAAGCTACGTTTCCGAGAATGGCTCATTTCCTGAAGACCCAGCAGAACTGAATCTACCTGAAGGATCTGAGATCATCATGGGAGCTGACGGTTCCTGGATTGTAAGTACTGCAGATGGGCAACTGATTCTTTCGGAGAATGCACTTGCTCCGTACGAAGACGGACCACAGGGACCAGCCTCACAATAGCAAAAAGCATATGTACAATTCTATAATTTGAAAGGGCGTCGAAATTAATCGACACCCTTTATCACTGGTAGCGGCGGAGGGACTTGAACCCCCGACCAGCGGATTATGATTCCGCTGCT
>JAOZRM010000057.1:0-11634 GCA_029940175.1 Candidatus Sabulitectum sp.
CTGTTGTAACCTGTTTTGTTGCAGTACCTGATGGAGTTGATCTTGATCTCTCCTTTTCTGCAAATTGTATGGAGATGATTGAATGCCTGCCAGTGTACCCGGCTCCTTATGACAGCCTTGTTCATCAGCAGGGAGTTACGTACATAGATGAATTTTTCCGGAAGGACCCGGCAGCTTACTCTTCTTCAGTGTGGTACCCTTCAGTAACCGCTGAGATATCAGGTGAGTTCAGACTGCGTGATCAGCGGGTTGCCATAGTTAATGTATACCCTGTTCAGTTCCTTGCTTCAGAAAACAGTCTGAGAGTATGGAGTGATATAGAAGTAAAAGTTAATTTTCAGGGTGCAAATCCAGTCTGGAACCAGGCCGGTCTTGGTTATTACGATCACATCATTGGCGACAGATTGATCGGGTACAAACCGGATGTTGCTCCAATTCCAATGGGATTGCCAGCAGGAAGTGTTTACAGACCTACAGATCTCACCGTAGCTCCTCCTGAAATCCCGGATTATGTAATTATCACAGCAGGAGGATTGGACGGCACATGGATTGATGACCTGGCCAATCATAGAGCCCAATTGAACAGCTTTGATGTTCTTATTGCAACAAGCGATAATATTTTCTGGCAATTCAGAACCATTGAAAGGGTTCTTACCCCTGGTCTTATCAGGGATTATCTGGAAACATTGTGGGAATTTGGCTCTCCGGGAGACAGACCATCGTATTTACTGTTGATTGGAGACCATGAAGATGGATCCTGTACAGCACCCTGGTTCCTGCCGACTTTTGTTGAGAATGTGTTTGGTTATGGAAACGATGAGTGGTTTGTCTATTTTGATGAACCCAGATTCGTTCCTTCATCGCTCCCAGATATGATTGTAGGCAGATTACCGGCAAGAGATACAGATAACCTTCAGGACATGATTGATCTTATTGAATTATATGAGTCAGAAGCAGTTCCTCCTTACCCGGAGAATTTGGTGAGTCGCAGACGAATCACAAGGCTTACCGGTACAGTAAGAGATAAGGATGCATTTATTACTGACGATACATGGGATCCTTCAGTTGGTTGGACAGACTCTCTTCGCACATGGATGGGATATGGCTGGGATAACTACTACTGCGGTGATGGAGAGGATACTTCTAGTGCATGGCTTCCCAATCCCGACGGCAGCAGCATGACCAGTGCTGACTGGGTCGATGCCTGCAATACCGTATTTGAAAGAGGGTCTCAGGTAGCATTCTATGCTGACCATGGAGACTTTCACATGTTTTCAGCAGGGCTGAACTGGGGGCCGCCAGCTCCAGAAAATTTCGGAGTACCCGATTCAACCTTTAATGATCTTGATGTACTGGCACTAACCCCTGACTCGGATCACTGGCCTCCCTTTTTGTTGTTGCTTTGTTGTTCATCTGGAACATTCAATCACACAACCGATGAGCATCAGACTATCAATGAATATCAATCTCTCTGCTATGATCACGGTGCAACTACTCCATACGATTTTTCCACTGACTGCCTTGCTGAAGATTTCATCAAGCATACAGAGTGCGGTGCCATTGGAGTGTTTGCTGGATCAAATTCATCGGGAATCTTTTCATATCAATGGTATGGCAAAGGAATACTTACAGCAGTATTTGAGAGGGGTTTCACAAGAACCGGAGATGCCATCCTTGCTGCCAGAATTAAACATCTTGATCAACTCATGCCTTTTGGTGCAGCAACAGAGGAATTAGCCCAGTTTAACCTTCTTGGAGATCCGGCGGTGGATATAGGTGACCGTATAAAGTTCAGAAACTGCTGCGATCTGATCATCAGCCCTGCAGACCTTGAGATGAACAGGTATCCCACCATGAGCGTTGATGGGGCAGGTCTTGTTAATTTTTATGCTACAGTCAGGAATGCCAGCTGGCAGGATGCTGGTCCTTTTGTTGTTACCATGGAGGTGACAGATGGCAACAGTGTCCCCGACATTCTCACAGCTCAGTGTTCAGGGCTGGATGCCGGTGATGAAACAATCATTGAATTTGAGTGGAACAATACATGGTTTACACCTCCCGGAACACTCTTTCTGACTGTATCGGCAACCGACCCTGGCGGTCTTGCTCCTGATTCATGGATGCTGAACAATTCAGCAATAATATCCCTGGAAACACTAGACTTTTACCCTAACGAAACAGGTTGGCCTCTTTCTACAGTTGAGTCTATCATTGTTCCCCCGGTTCTCTGCGATTTTGACGGAGCTCCCGGTCACGATCTGGAAATAGTAATAGTAACGGAAAGACAATTGCATGTTTTTCGGAGTGATTCTCCAGGATCACCGATATGGGAATCGGGTTATTACTTTATGTTCAATACGCCCTCAGGTGCATTCTGACCCAGTATCCCGGTTGCCGGGAATGTGGTCGGGGACGGTCTTTCAGATATCGTTGTAGACGGTCAGGATGAATTGATGATTTTCAACACAACTTCCACATCTCCGATCAGCAGTTTTGCTCATTCAGGGGAATGGTTCTGGAAGTACAATCACACCGTTGCCCTTGCTGATTTCGCAGAAGAGGCAGACTTTGAGACAAGGGATGAGATAGTACTTATTCGAGGTAGAGAACTGCATGTCTTTGATGTGATCAACGATGATCTCGTGGCCATTCGAACGGTTCAACTTCCAGGTATACCGGCAGAAGCATATGGTATTTCAAGCTGGCCCTTGCTTGAGGATCTTAACAGTGATGGCAGTCCAGAGATTATTGTGAGGATAAATTGGAATGAGTTAATGCAACCGAATCAGATGTGTATTGTATATGATTATGATGCTGGTACATTCATTCCTGAGAGAATCTGGTCAGGTGCGTCCTGGAGAACTATTCCAGCAGTTGGGGCGTTGCCCCAAGGGCAGTTAATCTCACTTCCCACAAACCAGGCAACATCTGCACAGAATCCTGCATTGCTGCTTGATCCTGGAGATCTGACAACAAGTGCAGAGTGCCAGAGAAATATCGGTCTTGACTCCTACTATGTTCCTTACTGCATCATGGCTGACTGGGAAGCACCACTTGGCCAGGCTGATCGTATTATCGCCAATACTGAAAACCAGTGCTTTGCGTGGGATGAGAATGGTGATCATAGGAACGGCTATCCCATTGAATATGAAGAGTACGCTGGATTAACTCGTCCCCCTTTCCCAGCACTTGGTGAACTGGATGATCATGACGGGTTCGATTATGCTGATGTAATCACAGCCACCAGAGAGGGTACGGTGTTTGCGATATCCAGTAGTGGCAGTGAGCTTGTTAATCTTGGCTTTCCATACACCCTTCCTGCATCAGTTCAGGGTGGTTTTGTTATTGCCGATATAGACAATGACGGCAGGGTAGAGGTTGTCTTTGGAACCATGGATAACTACATTCATATATGGGAACTTGGCAGATGTTCAGCGGGTTATACTCCATGGCCCCAGTGTCAGCATGATGCTGCACGAACAGGAGTTCTAGAGGAGGATTAATGTTGTTGTCACTGATTCTGTCCGGCTTGTTTTTGATGACCCATGCACCTGGATGGAGTTTGCCAATAATCACTACGGATATGTGGTCATACAGCAGTCAACAGGACAAATCCATTCAGGTTACAGGTACTGATACTCTGCACCAAGCATGGAACAGGTTTAATCAAGAGAGTAGGATTGGTTACAAGGTTTATCTCCCGGATGGAACAGTACTCTTTCCAGAAACCATGGTATCAAATGATGTTGGATCAACCTATACCACCGGTTGTCTGGTGAATGAGGATAGTGTTGCTCTGTTCTGGCGAGTGGGGGCTCCCGCCTGGTACACTATTAGGGACAGCTCAGGTGCGGAGTTGGTGCCCACCAGCCTCCTGATTCCGGATTCCTATGTGAGTCGCCCAAGAGTAGAGGCTTCAAGCGACAGTCTTGGGCGTATTCATACATCCTTTGAGATTTCCGATGGAGTCTGCTATGCTGTGTTTGAGCCTGGACTTGGTGAGGTGTTCAGGGATACAGTTCCAGGCAGTCTGGATGATATCTCAAACATCTGTGTTGATGGTAACAGGGTGCATATTATTTTTACAGCGGATTTTGATCTGCCTGCCTACATTCAGTACGACCTTGAAGGCAACATTGTGATACCCCCTGTTGAACTTGTACAGGGGCTTGCTGACCTTTATCCAATGTCATCAGTGACTGTTGATGGCAATGGCAATTTTTGGTGTTTCTTATACTATGCTACAGGTGGAGCGACTTCTTATGTCCTCTCTACAGTCAAGGTTGATTCTGAAACCGGTGATGTACTGGTTATAAAAGAGATTGAGACACCCAATCTTTGCGCCTGGTTTATGAATATCCTCCCTGGACCAGATGGAGACACTCTGTATCTGATGTGGCTGGCCTTTTGGCAGAGTGACCATTATGTCTGTTTTGCAATCATTGATAAAGATGGTAACTTTATTGAAGAGCCATATGCAGCCTATGACTACAGTGATGAGGAAGTTCAGCAGCTTGCCAGTCTTGAAGCCGTCACGAATGATGATGGTGATGTCTTTGCTATCTGGAGTACTTACTTCCCTGAAGTGCATCCCAATGCTTACTACATTGTCATGGGCTGGTTTGATCACAACTGGGTAGCGGTGGAAGAATCAACCAGTGAACCTGTTGATGTTGAACCCTTTGTTCTCCAAAGCTCCACTAATCCTTTCACGGAGAGCGTAACAATTACTGTTCAGGGAGCAATTATACCGGATCAGCTTCTGGTCTACGATTTTACAGGTCGCCTTGTAAGAACCATTTCCCTTATCAGTGGCAATGCTTTTCTGTGGGATGGATGTGATTCAGAAGGTAATGAACTGCCTGCAGGAGCCTACACCATCCATGGAACATCTGCCTGTAACACAGCTACTATTCAAGTAGTGAAGCTGTAGACGAAGTTTATGGTTACTGATTGCACAGATAATTGCTAGTAATTAGAATAAGATGACTTAAAAAGGGCTCCATGAGCAAGTCATGGAGCCTTTGGCGCTTCGGTCAAGTCTCCCAGCGAACTATTTTCTGGTTCCCCAAGTCCATACCCAAATCAGAGAAAAGCTTCAGAAATCTTTGATTAGAACCTTATCGGCAAGGGACATGACACAAACAGAAGAACGAAGGTTTCAAAAATGAAAAAGGAAATACCCAGCTTTAAGGCCGAAGAAGAGGAACGTCAGTTCTGGCAGCCCCACGATTCAGCAGAATATCTGGACTGGAAGAGTGCAGGCTTCTTCTTCCTGCAGGTATAAAAAAGGGCGCTCCGAAGAGCGCCCCTTAAACAATAACCGATTACATGAAGTCCATACCTTCGCCACCGATTTTCCAGCTACCGTCTTCAAGGATAAGCTCGAGATCCTCGGTTTCGCCGTCCATTGTCATAGGAACTGTTGCAATGTCGCCGTCGATTGTTGCTGTTCCAATTTCAATTGCGCTGAAATCTGGCATTTCTGCAGTAACCATCTCACTGTTGAGAAGAATTGTAACAACTTTTGCAGCGTCAAGATTTGAAACCTCATCAGGTGTAATCTCAATACCCATCATTACTGCCATTGCAGCTGTTCCCTCTGGGTCAGCTTTCAACTCAACAAGGAATTCATCCATTCCTGCAAGTACCTCTGCGGAAAGACAGCTGACAACTGCATCGCCATCAGCATTCTGTACGCCGTCCATGAGTTTCTGCACAACCTGTTCCGGTGTTCCGCTTCCACCACAGGCGATCGCGAGAACAAATACTGCTGCAAGAGCAAGAGCAAACTTCTTCATCTAAAAAACCCTCCTGATTGATATTGTTCAGAACAGAAAGACAGACCCCGTCTTACCTCTGAACAAACACTACTGATAACCAAAATAACAAAACCATCTGCCGATTATAGCTCTTTGCAGGTTTGATGCAAACGAAACTGTTTTCACAATTTACCGCTGAACTTAGCGAATTCAATGGTTCATTACTTTTTTTTATGGAAAAGGGGCGCCTGACTGGCGCCCCGAAAAAGATGTCTCTGATAAGAATCTAGGGAGTTTTGCTGATCTTCCAGTTGCCATCCTCAAGAACAAGCTCAAGTTCTTCACTTTCGCCGTCTGCAGTAACGTTTACTACGGCAGTCTGGCCATCTTCAGCAATAACAGTTTCACCTATCTCTACATTGGAGAGGTCAGGCATATCTGCAGAAGCAGCTTCGCTGGTGAGCATTGCACCAAGGAACTGTCCCACTGTTAACTCCGCAACCTCTTCAGGTGTGAATTCAATACCCATCATGGCAAGCTGAGCAACAGACTCATCCGGCGCTGCTCTCAATATCTCAATAAATCCATCCAGCTCAACAAGACCTTCTGATGACATGCAACCTACAACACCATCACCATCTCCACTGTTCCAAGCCTCAAGGAACCTCTGAACAACCTGTTCCGGTGTTGCGGCACCGCCGCCACAGGCCATGGCAAGAACAAGTACTGCTGCAAGAGCAAGTGCAAATTTCTTCATACGTTAATACCCCTCCACTACGTTACCCAGTATCAGTGATATTCACCACCTGCTCTGAATAATCTTTTTGCTGAAACCAAAATTACTGCAGAATTATAGTGATTCGTCCGGGTGATGCAAATACGTCTTGTGCAGGTAGAAAATGAGTGCCCTATGAGAGGAAACAAATTACAGGAAATTCATACTGTCATTGATCCTCCAGTTTTCATTTTCAAGAACAAGCTCGAATTCCTAGGTATATCCTTCTATGGTTACCAGTACAATTGCGTTATCCCCGTTGATATTTTTTCACTCTGTACAGGTTAGTCTTATATTACATGTTAACGTTTTTGTTCATTCCATGTTTTCAGTGGAGGGGGTCTATTCTGAGGTATCCGGTTGTAATTCTGGCGGCTTTACTTCTCACCGGCGCATGCGGTAATGGGGCAAATTCTGACAGCGGCAAGGTGCAGGTTGTGTTCTGGCACGCCATGGGGGGTCCTCTTGGGGATGTACTTGAAGATTCTCTTATCGCTGAGTTTAACTCCATGCATGAGGACATTGAGATCCTCCCTGTTTGTATGGGTAACTACAATGCTCTCAGCCAGAAGATCATGGCTGGAGTCATGGCTGATTCTCCTCCGGGGATGGCTCAGGCTTACGAAACATGGACTGCTCAGTTGATAAGGGGAGATGCCCTTGTTTCTCTCGATTCTTTAATGGAAGCAGATTCCTCTTATACAGAAGATATGTGGAATGACTTCTTTCCAGTATTCCAGGCTAACAATACTTTTGATGGTGAAGTTTACTCTTTCCCTTTCAACAAAAGTGTTCCTCTGATCTATTACAATGTCGAACTGTTTGACAGTCTCGGTGTTGTGCCAGCAGCAACATGGCAGGAGCAGAGAGAATTACTGGGGATTCTTACTGTTGATGGTAACAATGACGGAGATCTTTTTGATGATGTGGATAGAAGCGGCACAGCATTTGGAACTTCTGTCTGGAACTTCGAGTGTCTCCTTGCCCAGGCAGGTGGATCTCTTCTGAATTCGGATTCAACTGAAACAGCATTTAATTCGCTTCAGGGTGTTGAAGCGCTGGAATATATGACCACATTGCTTTATGAGGATTCCACTGCTTATCTAACGTCCGGTTACGACCATCAGAAGGGTTTTGCTGAAGGCCGGGTGGGGCAGGTGCAGGGATCTGTTACCAGTCTGGCTTTTATGATCCGTGACATGGAGAGAAGGGCAGAGAGCGGTCTTACAACCTTTACCATCGGAACTGCACCTCTTCCAGCCGGCCGTGAACAGGCGGTGTATATCGCAGGAACCAACGTTATCCTGTTCAATAACGATGACCCCAGGGTGGTGGAGGCCGGATGGGAGTTCATCAAGTGGTTTACG
This sequence comes from Candidatus Sabulitectum sp., assembly GCA_029940175.1. Lineage (GTDB taxonomy): Bacteria > Fermentibacterota > Fermentibacteria > Fermentibacterales > JCC-6 > Sabulitectum. The sequence continues at coordinate 7,905 of JAOZRM010000057.1, forward strand.
CAGCCTGATATACAGGCCAGATGGTTTGCCGGGAGCGGATATCTGCCAGCCAGGGTATCAAGCCTCGAGGAACCTGCAGATATAGCAAAAATGGAAGAGTACCCCGGCCTGAAGGCTGTGCTTGAGCAATTGCATTATGCAGTGTTTGAGCCTCAGATCACCGCCTGGTATGACGGCAGGGCGTTTCTTTCTGAATCTGTTGAGATTGTACTTTATGGTAGAATGACGCCGGAGGAAGCCCTTTCAAGGGCTGCTGATCTGGCAGATGCTGAAATTAGAACAGGTCGCTAGTTATACTGGGACCGGATTGGGAGGAATGATGATAAAGGTTCTGTTGCCGGTGATGGTTTTGTGCAGTTTCGCCGGCGGGCAGGTACTCACCATAGCCGAGGCAAGGGTAGACAGTGACGGAGATGGTATTCCTGATCTGCTGGGTGAGACCGTTACTATCAGTGGTATTTTGACATGTGAAACAACTCTTTTCTCCACTAGTGGATACAGTTTTTATGTGCAGGATGCCACGGCAGGGATCAATGTTTATGCATTTGAAGCTCCCGGCAATATGACCCCCGGAGAGGAATGGGAGCTTACTGGAGAAATAAAAGCTTACAACGGACTGACTGAGATTTCTCCTGAATCTGAGGATGATTACAGTTATGTGGGTAATCCAGGAATGCCTGAGCCGGTTCAGCTTGTACGGAACCAGCCGGTTTCCGAGGCTATCGAGGGAATGCTCATTGCAGCAGGAGATCAAAGCCTTGTTCAGTGGGTCACTGTTGCTACTGCTCCATCCTTTGCAGGAGGCGGGTACAATTTTGACGTGTGGAATGGCCAGACAGTTATTCCCGTCAGGGTTAACGATAGCACTGGAATTGATGTTTCTTCCATTGCTGTGGGAACGAGATTGTTCATGATCGGTATTGGTGGACAGTATGATTCTACTGAACCCTATGATTCAGGTTATCAGCTGCTTCCCAGATATCAGAGCGATATCATCATCTTCAATCCTTCACTGCAAGATTACTTCCATCTGGATGTTTCCGGTAATCCTTTCGCTCCTTATCTCGGGGAAACAATGCAGATAGAATACAGTGGTCCACAGGGTACGAGGTTCAATCTTACTCTTTACGATCGTGCAGGAAGGGACCTGGCGCACCTGGCAACAAACTCACCTGCAGGTGACATATTCAACTGGGACGGCAGAGACGACTGGAACGAGTTTCTACCCATGGGCCAGTATCTTCTCATGCTTGAAGGTGTATCTCCAAACGGGGATAGACTCAGAACAACAGAGACCGTGGTAATCGCCGCGCCGCTGGAATAGGAGGGATCACATGAAAAACATAAAAACAGCAGCCCTTCTTATTCTAACCATTGCTCTGCCTGCCTTTGCCTCATTTGAGGAGCTTGAGATGGGTATACCGGCAATGGCAATGGGTGGAACCGGAGTTGTTCTTGACGGCCTTGAAGGCAGCATGTGGAATCCCGCATCTGTGGCATCCATGAGCAAGGCAGGTGTTGCAATTTCCGGAAACATGCCTTATTCCAACTTTGATTTTGCCACAGCCGGCATTGACGGCGGGGCTCCCATAACAGAAAACTGGAGACTTGCTGGTAGCGCCAGGATGTTCGGTGGAGAGCTTTACAACGAACAGACCCTTGCAGTTACTATTGCCGGAAAGCTCTCTCGAGACTTTGCATTTGGTTTGCAGCCTGTTGTTGCACGAGTGGACATCAAAGACGGAGTCAGCAGTTACGGAAGTGCAATGGCTTTTTCGATCAATGCAGGATTCAGAGTAACAATGTACGACAGATGGGCATTCGCCGCTGCAGTAAAGAATCCTCTTGAGTCCCGTATCGGTGACTCTGAGGAGTACATGCACAGACAGATGGATGCTGGTATTTCCTATGAGCCTGCAGATGGTCTGGTAACAGCATTTGCTCTTTCAAGAGATTTCAGAGGAACCCGGGTCAGAGTGGGCGGCGCCCTTCCTCTCGGACCTCTTACGGTTTATGCAGGAGCCATGAGCGGCCCCGCAGTGTTTACAGGAGGATTCTCTGCTGTTGTGGAGGGAATCAAGGCATGTTATTCGGTGCAGACTCACCCTGAGTTGAATCTGTCACATGCAATTGGGGTGACGTATGCTTTTTAGCCTGCTGCTTGCTTCAATGCTGGCCGCTGTGCCCCCGGGATTCGATCTGAACTCTGCCTCTTACGAGGAACTGCTTGATCTGGAAGGACTCAGTTCAGAGCAGGCTGTTGTTCTATACGAATACATACAGGGCGCAGGAGGCCTGGAAAATATTTACGAGGTGGTGGATCTTCCTGGATTTACCCCGGTTACCCTTGGATGGCTCAGGGAGAATGTGATTGTTCTGCCTTTGCCGGAACCGGAAATTTCATCACAGGTTCTTAACGTTATGGAAAGACTTGCCCAGGAAGACGGCCCTGGAGATGCTGCTGTTGAGTACTGGGAGGACCTTCTTCTAAGACCCATGCCCATCAATCAGGTTTCCTGGTGGGATCTTCGCAGTCTTGACAGGGTAAGTTTCATCGACGCAGCTTCAGTTGACAGCAGACTCAGGAGCCTGGGTCCAGTTTCTTCTGTATCGTCTCTTCGAAGCACGGAGAACCTTAGATACTATGGTTACCGCAACATGAGAGACTACATTTCCACCCGTGAGCCGGATTACTCCTCTACTGATTTCTACGGAAGTTATCGTTTCATCTTTGATGACAACAGTGGCAGAAGCGGGATAGATGACGGAATTGAAGGACACATTTCGGAAATGAAATCTGCTATCTCCGATATCATCGCCGGAGGAAGAGAGCTCTCTTCCACCTCCATCGACAGTCTTGCTCTGATAACAAGACTTGAGTCTGAGTACGCACAGCTTGTGGAAGCGCGTGATGTTACAGGTTTCAGTCACAGGGTCAGAATTGGAGCAGGCGACAGATATCGCGCTGGTGCCCGTCTTTCCCGTGGGGTTAATTCACTGGCCGGCAGTGATCTGATCGTAGGGCTGGACGCCCCGGTAAATGATCGGTTCGATGTGGGTAAAGCCTATTTTTCTTTTAAGGATGATGGATTTGTCAGACAGGCGATAGCTGGTAACTACAGGCTTTCTCTTGCTCAGGGACTTCTGATTGATAACTCTGATGAACTTATGTACAGGAATACATACAGAACATGGGGTTTGACACCGGATCTGACATCTTCCAGGCAGAATGCTCTGCTTGGGGTTGCAACCCAGATAGAAGCAGGGCCTGTACTGGGCTATGCCTTCGGCTCGTTCACTCCGAGGGATGCCATAACAAATCTTGATGGAACACCCAATGTGCTCTATCAGGGCGAGTTCAGACCGGAGGAGTACAGTGGTGTTCTGGATGAAACCACCTATGGCGGCTATGCCTTCTACGATATGGGAGACTACCTTCCAGTGGGTACTGCAATTGGAATTGGAGGACTTGGGATTCAATACAGTGATTCTCTGAATCCATCAGTTGCAGGAATGGATATACCAAATGACACGTACACATGGGACTGCCCGGAGTATGCCCACATGCCTTCCGGGGACAAGTTAAGTTACCTGGCAGGTTCCGCCCAGACCGTCTACGAGAACATGAGTGCTGAAGTGGAAGCAGTGAGACAGGATAACGGAGCCTGGGCAAGCATTTCAACCGCAAGCTGGCAGAACAACTGGTTCAATATTTCTGCTTCTTACCGTA
>JAOZRM010000057.1:11644-15449 GCA_029940175.1 Candidatus Sabulitectum sp.
TGCCCTGGACTTCATGAATCCGTATAACAGGGCTTTTGCTGAACAGCACAGGTTTGATGATACTGTTTTCGAGAAGCCCTACAGACTTAATGACCCACTGGCTTCTCAGCTTGCCGATCTTCCTGTACCCAAGCCGGAAGAGGGTCTTTACATGGAGACTCGCTTTCAGGTAAGTCGTCAGGTCACCTTCACAAAGGTATATCTTGATGTATGGCGGAATCTGGCATATGACACGGAGAATCTCAGATTCCAGGGTGAAGTTGAGTACAGACCTGTCTGGCCTGTAAGATTTCGTCTGAAGTACAAGTTTCAGGATAAGATCAACCACAAGGACATAGTTCCCAGCAACTCCCGTACGCAGGAGTTTACCCTTCGTACATTCTCTCTTCCCGTTGGTGGAGATTATTTCAGCATGGAACTCCGATACGGTAATGTTGAGCTTACTCCCAATCCACTCTACGGTGACGACAGAAGTATGTGTGGTGGATTTCTCGCAATGCGCTGGGAGCACGAGTTCAGCCCAGAGCTTTCAGTTCTTGGAGGAAGTACTTTTTGGACCACTGACGGAATGAGTCAGTGGGAATTTGAAGATACAGGCATTGATTTCCTGGACGGTGACGGAACAAAGTTCTATGTCACCATGAAGAATACCCTTTCCGATAATCTTCAACTTAGATTCAAGTTTGTCAGGAAAGATACATTCTTCCCTCATAATGGATTTTACAGACCGGATCCCGATGATCAGTATCATTATCAGGGGAATCCGGATGAAACGGTAACAGATTTCGGTGATCATGTCACCGATTACGGAATTCGCTGCCAGCTCGATGTTCGCTGGTAGGCAGGAGGACTAATGGGTATAACAGCAGGTGGTTTGATTATTCTTCTTGCCCTCTCCGGCGGCCTGCCGGAGGTTATGTGGCTTGGAGATCAGGGGATTCTCGGGTCAGCAGCTTCAGAGGCCATGGGAGGTACTGCTTTTGCAGATGATTCTCCCCAGTCTGTTTTGCTGAATCCTGCAATGGCTTCTCTGCTTCCAGAGGGTTTCAGCGCTGGGATAACAGGTACACTGGCTCTTGATATTGAGAAGAGAACCAGAAGAGTTTACGACAGTTTTGGTGGAGTTGTGGGAGAATCAGAACATGGCTTCAACCAGAACTTTCATCCTCTTCCCGGTGGCGTTGCTGCTGCCTGGGTTCAGGGGAATCTTGCCATCGCAACCGGTTGGAGAGCAACTTCCACATTCGGTTACGAATACAGCAGGGTAATGAATGATGGTGATTATGTGAAAGTAGCAGAAGAAACACTTGATTTCACTGGAATACTTAACGACTTTGGTCTGTCAGTTGCATGGACTCAGTGGAACTCTTTTTCTTTCGGCGCAGGTGGAAGTTTCGTAACAGGAACCCGGTCTATGGATCACCGGATTGATTATGTGGATCCAACCGCTACCGACCTTGAAAATGAGGTTGAAACCGACATCTCAGGCTTGGTGGCTCGCGGTTCTGCCATGGTAGACCTTGGTAGAGTTACACTGAGTGCGGGAATTGAGCAGCCAGTGAGCTGGAAAGTTGAAGTAGACACAGTAGAAATCGACTTGACTCTTCCTATGACTGCCAGAGCAGGTTTAAGATACCTGCCTGGAAACAGGTTGATGAGTCTTTTCGTAGCTGATTTCTGGTGGGCTAATACCTCTTCTGTTGAAATAGATGATGTTGAAGCTGCCATGACAAACTCATGGGGTTTTGGTGCCGGTGTAGAGAACACTCTTCCCGGGAACACAATTGGCAGAGTCGGCTTTGAGTACGACAGTTCTCCCATTGTCGGTGCCCTTGACCGAATGAAATTCACAACCGGTCTGGGCTGGGTCATGGACGATCTGGCTGTGGATGCTGCAATCAGTTTTTCTCCTGTCCGCTGGGATCAGTACCAGGTTGATGGCCTTCCGTCATTTACCACAGGAGATTCTCTGGTTATAGAATCCAGCAGAACTGCCTTTACTCTTGGCGTCGCAAAGACATTCTAGAAAGGACGGTATCATGCTCACAAGAATTGCGCTGATACTTTGCCTTCTGGCAACCTTTGCCCAGGGAGAGATTGTTTACTTGAACATTCTTCACACCAATGATGTTCATGGAGGAATTGCTCCCAGGGAGGCTTCTTTCATGAATCCTGATTTTCCTCCTGGAATCGGAGGAGGAGCCTGGATTGCTACTTATGTGAATCAGGTTCGGGAAGAGTGTCTGGAGAGTGGAGAATACTGCCTTCTCATCGATGCCGGTGATGTCTGGCAGGGAACCCCTGTAGGCAATTACAATTCCGGTGAATTCATGATGGAATGGATGAATTCTATGGACTATGACATGATGACTCTGGGTAACCATGATTTTGATCATGGAGCAGAGAATGCCATAGAAAAATCGGAACTGGCAGATTTTCCTGTTATCTGTACCAATTTCACCACGCTGGACGGTGAGATACCCTCTCCAGTTGTTCCATATATCTTTATGGATATGGATGGGATCAGTGTGGCTTTTATTGGTGTTACAACTTCAGATACCTACGGCCTGGTTGATCCTGAGCTGTTGGAGGGGTATTTGATCTCTTCCGAACTGGAAGCTGTGGAAAAGGCACTCGAGGAGGTGTATTCACAGGGGGCGGAAATAGTGATCCTTTTGTCGCATCTTGGACAGCCTCCGGATCCGGAGAGATACACCGCAAGAGTCTACGATGCCTGGGAGAACGGAGAAGAGTACACAAAAGACTTTGCGTACAATTCTGCTGAACTTACCTGTATTGTTCCAGGGATTGATTTGATCGTCAGCGGCCACACTCATGTAGGGCTGCGGCAACCATGGGTGAATCCTCTGACTCACACTATCGTGGTTCAGGGGTATGCAAATGGGACGGGGATAGGGCATATCCGACTTGCCATGGATACCGAAACCAGCTCAATTGTTGGGTTCGATCTGCCTGACGGTGAGGAATACATCAGTTTACTTCATGACAGGTTCTGGCCTGACCAGGAGCAGTATGACCTTATCAACGGATTCAGGGAGATTGCCGAGGCCGGCATGGATGAGGTAGTGGGTGAGGCAGTTACCGAGATCCCCAGAGGCGGTGCTGAGCACCCGCTGGGCAGACTCATGAGTGATGCTATTCGAGTTGCAACTGAAGCCGATGTGGGTCTTCTGAACAGAGGTGGCATTCGTGCAGCAATTCCCAGAGGCCCCATTACCCCCAGAATTATCTACACTGCAATTCCTTTTGAAGAGGATCTGTACATACTTGAGTTAACCGGTGCAGAGCTTCTTGAGATTCTGGAAACCGGTATGCAGGGTCGAAGAAGAGATATGGAGATCTCCGGTTTTACGTGTAACCGCAATCAGGCAGTTGAAGATGGTTCCAAGATTGAGCAGCCCATGATCAATGGTGAACCTCTGGAACCTGATGCAGTTTACATACTGGCTACAACAGGATATCTGGCCCAGGGAAATGTTGGTTATGATATTATGCTTGAACATGATGCAACGTTTACAGGCATTACTCTCCTTCAGGCAGTTACCGATCATATAGCAAGTAATTCCCCCATTGAACCGGACAACATTACCAGAATTGTCTGGATCGACGAGGAAAGGTAACCGGTTGAAAGTTACCGTTTTTGGTGCCGGACTGGCTGGACTCAGCGCTGCTGAGGAGTTAGTCCGGCACAGGTACGGAGATATTGCATCCACCGTGAGGAGAAATGGTCTTGTATTCGATCTGGGATGAAAATACCTGGTCTGATGGTTGATCTCAGAAAAGT
>JAOZRM010000389.1 GCA_029940175.1 Candidatus Sabulitectum sp.
TACCTGATGCCCAGAGACCACTTGTATGCTGGATACAGACCATGGCCTGCTCAACCGGGCCGTCTGCGTCAGTAACTATGAAGAATGCACTTGTTGAACCTGAAGGGAGGTAGTATGGGGCTTCAACGGTGATGGAATGAGGCATATCTGTTCTCATGTCCATTGTAGGGTCACCGAACCAGTGGAAAAGATCCCATTCATCTTCAGCATACATTTCCCAGCTTCCATACGGATTGAAAGGAGCTGCAGCCTGCATCTCGAGTTTTCCATTCATAAGAGCCTGTCCTCCCATGTAATTTCCACCTGGTTCAGTGTAGGTATATGGAGGACTTGTGTACTGATCATTAAAGCTCTTGTAAACACCATAACAGAAGTAATCATTAAAGTAGCTGTAGCTGACTTCAACGGCAGCAACCACAGCAACAGCTCCGTTGTCACGTGCAAAGAGGTTTTCAGCATAACAGTCACTGATAAATTTACCTGTAAGGCAGTTAATGCTCATAATTATGGGAGTTTTCTCGCCATTTGCTAAACCGGAAAGATCGGATGTGTGGAAGGCAGGATCACCCCAGCCGGATACCCCTCCATGATCTCTGTGCTGGATAAGGAAAACTCCATTGTTTATGCTGGAGAGTATTCCTGCAGCATCACCGTCCCAGACTATGTCTGATGGAACCATCTGTCCCTCGCTGGGCAGATCACTGCGGTAGTAGTAAGGAGGTGCTGCGCTGGTGTCTTTCACGTACTCTCTTGCAAAGGTTTTTCCGTAGATGTCCTGATATGTGTCTCGAACAGTTTCACAGGTGAAACAGAACCATCTGGTCGCTGTGTTGCCACTTGCCTGCAACATTCCGGCACACAATCCGTTGTTCCAGAAATCTGTATCCATCAGAGGATCGAACTGATATTTGAGAACCTTGTCTTCCGCGCCTGGATAGCTATCTGTACCTGTGACGAAACGCCCGTTGAATATGTCTGCCATGTAGTCTGAGCCATCCACACAGCAGTACCTGTTGTCTCCACTCATCCCGTTGAAATCGTATGGAACAAGGTCATCGGAGTCACCAACGAAAAGAATGAAACTGGGAGGAATAGTCCATGTGTCATAGGCATTCTGTACGTAGTTCTTAATTTCAGTCTGACTCCAGGAGCCGGCTGCAACAATTGCTGTTAGAAAGCCCTGG
>JAOZRM010000237.1 GCA_029940175.1 Candidatus Sabulitectum sp.
ACCAGTATTTCCATCGGCCTGGGGATGGGTGCGTCAGCGGTAATTTCCAACGAAATAGGTAAAGGCTCTTTTGAAAAGGTGCGGCACCTTGCCACCAATTCACTGCTGCTGGGTTTTCCTGTAGTAGCTCTGTTCGCCCTTGCAGGCTTTCTTACCATAGAACCTTTATTCCGGCTGCTGGGAGCGGAAGGTACCACCCTGGGGTACATCAAAGAATACATGCAGATATGGTACATCGGTGTACCCTTCGTGGTAATTCCTATGATAGGCAACAACATTATCCGTGCCACCGGAGACATGAAAACTCCGGGGTTGATAATGGTCTCCATTGCCATTCTCAACAGCATCCTGGATCCTCTTCTGATTTTCGGACTGGGTCCATTCCCTGAGCTGGGGATTACTGGTGGAGCCCTTGCAACACTGTTCTCCCGGGCAGTGGGAATGACCCTTGCATTTGTAATTCTTGTAAAAAGAGAAAAGATCATTCGATTTGCTGTTCCCAAAGCTCGTGAACTCTTTGATTCATGGAAAAAGATCCTTTACATCGGCATACCTGCCGGGCTTGCTAAACTTATTATTCCTCTCTCTATGGGTGTGGTTACCAGGCTTGTTTCAGAATACGGGAACAGTGCCGTTGCGGGGTTTGGCGTGGCAACAAGGCTGGAAGCCCTGGCTATGATGCTTCTAATGGCACTGTCTACTGTACTGATCCCCTTTACCGGTCAGAACATGGGAGCAGGTCTGAAGAACAGGGTACTGAAGGCTTTAAAGATAAGCTACATATTTTCCTTTTTATGGGGAGCCATCATGTTCGTTCTGTTCCTCTTAACCGGAAAATTCATGGCAGGCCTGTTTAACAAGAATCCGGATATCATTGCCACTGTTGTTCTGTACCTTAACATGGTTTCCATCAGCTACGGTTTTCAGGGCTTCATGATAATTTCGTCAGCAGCACTGAATGGCAGCCACAAACCCATCCATTCTGCAATACTTTCTGTAAGCCGAATGTTTGTGCTTTACATACCACTGGCTTTACTGGGTATGAAATTCTTTGACCTGAAGGGAATTTTCCTTGCCGGCAGTATTGCCAACTTTGGTACCGGTCTGCTTTCCCTTTACTTCGTTTACCGACAGATTGTTCATAAGCATATTAGATGATTGCTGCCCCCCCTTAAGGGATTGCTTCACTGCTTGTGTTCTATATTCAAGCTTGGTTCTATGGATATATTCCAGAGTCAGACAAACCATTTCATTTTTTAAGCAAAGGGGATCCTTATCAAAGCTCTAATCAGTTTGTTTTTGGGAGTCGTGTTTGCAGTTGGATCTGCCGGCACCTCTAATACTGCCCTGGAAAATGATATGACTGCCTCGGAAGACAGTCTGCTGTCAGAGTATTCGACCATGGTATTCCGACCTGACCCGGAGAGTTTGTGTTTTGTGCTAAGCTCCGGAGACTCCCTGTGTATCAGCAATTCCATTTCATCGATGTATGCAGACCACAAACTGTGCGGCTATCTGCCCGATGCAAATTACTTCACTGTGCGTAAATTCGGACTCGAGTGTTCCTTTTTCCTGCTTATCAACTGCAGCAGTGGCCACAGAACTCTTGCTTTGTCTCCTCCTGTTCAAAGCCCGGACGGCAACAGACTGTTGTGCGCCTGGAGCTCTCCCAGAGGCTGCAGCTTCTATCGAAACGGTATCCAGATATTCAGAATAGAGGGCGACTCTCTGGTTATGGAGTTCTCTGGACTCGATTGTAGATGGTATCCGGAAAGAGTCCGGTGGCTAAGCGATACTGCGGTGGCCTACTCCAGACTACCGTGGTATCCTTCAGATTTTCCTGCAGATTCCACTCTGGATGGGGGTACCATTAACCTGGATGCTGCATCTAACTGGATACTGAAACACCCGGAACACTGGAGCTCGGCGTATAGAGGTGGAATCGAGTTGTTTTAGTGGGTTGAGGATCTGTATCTGAATCACCGCTAAACAAAGAAACTGAAAACAATCAGAAAGAATGCAAGGATCGTCGTTAATACCGCAGAAGCCTTCAGCTTTTTTACAGCCATGCTTAGGAATTGAGTGTCACGGTTCTCATATGCTATCTGTTTTAGTGCCCACAAGCTGCCTGCGGCAAGTATAAGCCCTGTTATCCAAAGCTTACTGAAATCACCGGAATGGGAAAAGGGAATCCATGCTAGTGGAGCAAGTATCAGAGTTCCAGTATAAACAAGAGCGGTCCTGATGTTGTTTCTAGGCATTAGAGGTATTCAAAATATTTGGGCCACAGATTCTTCTCTGAAACCTCATCGAAAGAGATGTACCTGTATTTCAGTTCTCTGAACACTTTGATGAGAGCCTCCCTTTCGTTCTGCTCAAGATCGCCTTCATGCTGAATACATACCAGGTCATTGAAATTGCTGGCCCTAACGGTGATGGGGTAGTCATCCTTCCATTTTTCCCGTGGGATAACTATCTCCCCATGGAAGCTGGCATCCTGTATCTCAACACCAGTAGAGAAGTGACAGCTATAGCCTAACGCTTTCTCTACAGCTGAACGCAACATGTAGAACCGCTTTTCCGCCTGGTTCCTGTCAAAGCCTGCCGGTGCTTCCCTTGAGCGGTTCAATCAACTCTCCATCCCGTGTTGCGAACCGGATCCTCATTCTGAATGTAAACTATCTATAAAATACAGTCGGTTGACACGAAAAGGGAGCCAGCAATTACTGAACAGCCATCATACCGGAACTGATCTGTTTTCACCGGCAAGCTGCTTCCACGTGCTAATTGTCAATTCAATTCTCAATCTGCACAATACTCAATATCTTGTTACCGCTATTGCTCTTAGCATGTACCCAGTGTCAAGCAGTAACGCCTGATTAACAACACCCTTTGGAACTGCTTCACCTTTCATGAGTTGACAAGCTCAGTAATGTATATTAGATATTGCGCATATACTAATTTAGTTGATTGGATGATCTCTATGGAATCTGCTAACATGATCAAGGTGTTCAGGGCGCTCTCCTGCAAGAAAAGATATGCAATAGTTAAACTTCTTCTTGCACAGGAATCCTGTGTGGGAGCAATCGCAGAGAAGATTGGAGCCTCACAGTCTTCGGTTTCACAGCATCTTCGCATACTCCGTGACTCCGGGCTGGTAACAGATCATAGAGATGGATACCACATACATTACACGGCAAACAGAGAAGTACTTAAACAGGTAACAATTGGTCTTTCTGAAATAATGACCATTGAAGAAGACGGGGCTGAATGCCCCAGGAAAGGAAAATTATGTGTGGAGAATGCAGCTGTGGAGACAACCGGAACAAGTTAAAGGAAACAGAAAAAGAAGTTCGTTTCTGCCAGTGTGACAGTGAAGAGGAAAAGCGTACTTGTCAGTGCGGAACAGAAAAATAAGGAGAATAAAATGAAAAGACTTGCATTAACAACACTGCTACTGGTAATTTTCGGTTCAGCTTTTGCCGCTGACTGTGATCATGACGATTGCGACGGAATTACCCCTTGTGATGACTGTACATGTGATGAAACTGTAGACGAATGCTCAGGCGATTGCTGTGATTGTGAAGCTGAAGAATGTGACGAGGAATGCACCTGTGAATGCGAAGACTGCGATCATACAATTGTAGCACTCCAGGAAGAGGAACCATGCGGAACCAGCAGTGGATGCCACGGTTGCCCAGGCGAGTAATTTTCTATTGATCTCTGCCCCCGGTATTCCCGGGGGCTTTTTTATTTATTCTGTTTGCTCTTCCACGAAATCTTCACCTGTCCAGAGGAAAACAACGATTCTGTCTTCAACCGATTCCCACAGGCCTGTAACAGAGTTGTACTCTTCCCCGAGAAAATGATGCATCACCTGTTCCTGAACACCACCGGGGGTAGTTGGAAGAATTACCTCAGTCCAGTACTTGATGGTGTCTGAATCATCAAGGATAATTACCCTGGGGCCGTGAACAAGTTTTTGGTCATCGGTCCAGATCAGCAGATCCTCTCTGCTCTCAACCCCGGAAACATCCAGCCCGAAGTAAAGAAAAAGAAGATCTTCCGCTCCGGTAAGGCCATCCGTACTGCCTGCGGTTACAAACACATCATAATCGAACATTCTGCCGAATGGAGTCCACTGGGGTCTGTAGTCTTCCTGGAAGATCACTTCCCCACCGGCAAT
>JAOZRM010000390.1 GCA_029940175.1 Candidatus Sabulitectum sp.
GGCTAGTATTGCTGAATCCGAGGATCCAGCCTGGACCGAGCAACTTGAAGTTGAATTTGATCGCATGATTCACAGTGTGGTTCTTTCATCCTACAACACCGGAGCAATTCTTAAAAGTCTGTACATGAGCTCAGAAGATGACGCAACGGCTGCTGATTACATGGATCAGGCTGTGGCTGTTTATTCAAGGGGTATACAGATCGATCCTTCCAGCGCAGACCTTATGACAGGTCTTGCTGAATTCTACATTCTTTCTCAGCAGTATGACGAAGCTATCGCCATCTACGATAATGCTCTTACAGCTATTGATGCTGGTGTTTCAGAGGGTTGGATCACAGAGGAAGACGCCGCTGACATGAGAGCCGGAGTTCTTCTTACAAGAGGATTCACTTTCATTGAGATGGAAAGATTTGATGAAGGTGTTGCAGCTCTTGAAGAGTGCAGAGCCCAGATGGGTAATACCTACCAGGTTCTTGCAATGATTGGTCACGCCAACTTCATTATGGAGCAGTACAACGAGTCTCTTGAAGTGATGGAACAGCTCACTGTGATGGATGGCCTGACAGCTGATGAATATGCCAATGCCTGGTACATGATGTATGCAAACTACATTCGTCTTGAAGAGGACACAGACGCCCTTCAAGCAATGCTTACAGCCATTGAGTACGACACCGACAACGCAGACTACTATGAGTACCTTGCACAGACTTACAGCACCCTTGGCCGGAACAACCAGGCCATTGAGGCTATGCAAAAAGCTCAGTCACTGCGCCAGTAACTGAGGGTTTTCATAAACAGCAGGAGCCCGGGGAATTCCCCGGGCTCCTGCTGTTACTGAGTAATATCAATCCAGCAGTACAAACCGCCCGGTTTGTGTGAATTCACTGGAGCCCAGTCGAATCATGTAAGTACCGGACGAGAGAGCAGGGAGAGTTACTGAATGCAAGCCCACCGGCCATGAGTCGGAAATTGAATACACTTGTCTGCCTGCAAGGTCGAAAACAGCAAGCTCAGCTGCGAGAGGTTCCGAAACAACAAAGGAAAGAGATGGAATTCCCATCTGCGGGTTGGTAATTGCAGAAAGAAGTAGAACAGCTGTCTGTTCTTCCTCTTCAATACCCATGTAAGGATATTGAAAGGACACCTGATCAAGCACAGGTGTGCCGAACATACCGTCTGT
>JAOZRM010000391.1 GCA_029940175.1 Candidatus Sabulitectum sp.
GGATACGGAACCTCTGGCATTATCAGGGTTATGTTTCTCAACGGAGGTGACACAATGTGGAAATTTGCCGGGGCACTTATGATTACTGTTGCTTTGATAATTTTAACCGCGTCTATGGTGAATGGAGAGGATAATATGGGATACCGGGAACTTTCAGCCCAGGAAGAATCAGTCATAGTTCACGGTGGCACTGAGATGCCAAATTCTGGTTTGTATGTGAACACTTTCCATAACGGATTGTATACGTGCAAGCGTTGCAACACTCCTCTTTACAGATCTGAGACCAAATTTCAAGCCCACTGCGGATGGCCTGCCTTTGATCAGGCAATTGATGGTGCTGTTCGTATGAATCCGGATGATGATGGTGTAAGAACTGAGATCGTCTGCAATGCCTGTGGAGGGCACCTGGGGCATGTATTTACAGGAGAAGGTTACACAGAAACAGACACAAGACACTGTGTGAATTCAATTTCCATGAGCTTCATTCCAGGTGACAGAATTGAAACAGCATACTTTGCAGGAGGTTGCTTCTGGGGTGTGGAATACACCTTCGATCATACTTCCGGAGTTCTTGAAGCTCAGTCAGGATACATGGGTGGTAACCTTGAAAACCCTGATTACAATGAAGTCTGCTCCGGCGCAACAGGTCACACAGAGACTGTGAAAGTGGTCTTTGATAACTCCGTTGTATCTTTCAAAGAACTTGCCATGACATTCTTCGAGATACATGACCCCACACAGGTGGATCGGCAGGGAGTTGATACTGGTACGCAGTACCGATCCGCAGTTTTTTATACCTCTCCGGAACAACTGACAATACTGAATGAACTGGTCTCACTCCTGGAAGGTAAGGGGTATGAGATAGCGACTCAGATCAACCCATCAGAAAATTTCTGGCAGGCGGAGGATTACCACCAGAATTACTTTGACAGCCATGGTGCAGGAGCTTCATGTCAAGCCAGGGTCAGCAGGTTTACCAGGGAGTGAGAGCTATTGAATCCAGAGGAAAGGTGGATGAAGACATCCCCCTCCTCAGGCAGACTATTGCAACACAACCATGCTCTGTGCTGCTTTCTCTCCGCAGCCCTGAAGCCTTACGTAGTAGACGCCACTGGGAACCCTGATTCCTGAGTCATCTGTAAGATTCCAGTCCACCGAATAAATACCGGGAGATATGGA
>JAOZRM010000392.1:0-425 GCA_029940175.1 Candidatus Sabulitectum sp.
ATCCAGGGGAGCAGAGAACTTCCCAGGTTGGTTCTCTCCTTTGATAGATCCCTTAAGCTGCTGAACATGTTCTTCAGGTTCATGGAGATCATCACTTCACTTACTGGCTTACCCATTTGGCCTTTCTCAATCAGGTAACTGTTCTTTGCCACTCCGGAGAAGTCTCCATTCTCACCGGGCATTCCACCAGAGAAGCGGGTGATGAAAAGACCCCGGTCTATGGAGGAAATCATTTCCTCAAGGAAAGATTCACCCGGTTCAACTATGTAAAAACCTCCTTGATTACCTGATCTTTGGTATCCGGTTTTATTTGCACCGTAGAGAGAAAGCAAATAGCTTCTGAGAACTCCCTTTTCAATTACCGTGATATCCGCCGCGGGAAATCCATCTTCGGTAATGAAGCTGCTGTGCGGCAGCTCATCTGA
>JAOZRM010000392.1:435-1179 GCA_029940175.1 Candidatus Sabulitectum sp.
GGTGCCGTTCTGAATGTAAACTTACTGTCCGCCACCTTTTCATCTATTGAATCCTGATACAGGGATGTTCCCTTTACAAGATATCCGTCTTGCAGATACATCGACAGCAGATAAAGGAAATACCCCATGCACTCTGGAGTAATGATCACATCCCCGGTGAAATCAGTATGCAACTTCTCTGGAAACAACTGTCCGGTGGACTGTTTGAGCAAAGTATCAATATTCCCTAGCAGTTGCAGGGGTTTATCAAGACTGTCAAACTGAACGCTGGTGTAGTTGAAGGATGAACGTTCACCGTCTTCAGCAGAGACAAAAGTCAGGGTAAATGTGTAAATTCCATGACGTTCAGAGAGCATGGTTCCATTTGAATTACCGTATTTCCAAAACTGATTTTTGAACTCAAGTGTAGCCCTGCGCAGATTCAGTGTTGGATACTTCTCGCTGCAGTAGCTCTTCAGTTCTGCAAGCCTTCGAATCATAACAATAACATCTGCCTCAGACTGTCCTTTTTCCTGAAAGCGAGCCTCCTTCAGCGGTGCTATTTCGTTGGCAGTGTCAGGTGGAGTTGATTTCGAAAGCTTCAGAATCTCCTGCGATGCAATGCGCACAGCATTTTCATCACATCTGGTTATAGATGTTGATGCTCGAGACCCGTTAAGTATTCCTGTAAGAGTTAATGAAACATCTTCCAGCGTCCGAAGCAGATCCAGCCTGCCGTCGTTGATGCTCACCTCGTGTCTTGTG
>JAOZRM010000058.1 GCA_029940175.1 Candidatus Sabulitectum sp.
CAGTTTCTGGAATGCTCTCTCATTAAGAGCGGTAACATACGTTCAACAAGAACCTTGAAAGGAGAGTACTTCTTTTCTCGCCAGGCATCACTACTCCTTTAGTTATTACCTGTCTCATACATGAGTTTTCTTTATCACATGGTCAGTTCCGAAGTGATTAGAAGGTAATTCCGGTGGTTACGCTTACCCACGCCTTGTCAAAAACAAAGTCTATAATGTGGTACTTTGCACTGAGTTCGATATCAAGTCCTCCTGGATGAACAAAGGTTCCCAAATTACAGTAAACACCTTTCAAACCACTGCTCTTGCTGTATTCTCCAAGAACGGGATCATTGTACTTTTCTGTAACGAAGTGCAGTGCTCCACCAACACTGTAAAAAATGGGACCTGCTGTGTATCTGACTCCTGCAAGTAAAGGAATCATACTGGCGGAGAAATTCTCTACTTCAGTATCATGTTGAGGAAATACAATGGTGATACTTCCTTCAAATGAATACTCTGGTCTATGAACAAGAATATTCACCCCGACAGCAGGGCTGGAACAATATGTCTCGGCAATGTATTCTGCAGCGGGAATGTATATCCCTGTGTGAACGCCTAGCTCTGTACTGTATGCCCTTGCCCACACGGCAAGGAACACAAGACAGCAGAAGATCATCCGCATTGTATCTCCTCTCGGGTTCCCAAAACAATTAAAATCCGGAAACCATGACGCTACTCCTGATCAGAGGACTCAGAATACCTCAGATTGTTGGTTTTGTGCATATTCATCTGATTACCGGCTGTTGCAGCAGCGATCTGTTCACCCATACCAATCTTTGCAGGGTAAACAATAACCATTGAGCTCTCTTCTTTAGATATGTCCAGCAGTGCCTGGATCTGTCTGAGTTCCATGGCATTCGGTTGATCGGCCAGCATTCTGGACGCAACTGCAAGAGATTCGGCAACAGTGAGTTCTGCCTTGGCTTGAATGACCTTTGCCTTTGCAGATCTTTCTGCTCTGGCAATAACTGCAAGCTCTTCCACTAGCGAATGTGGAGTTCCAACATCTGTTATACGTACGGCTCTTACATTTACACCGAAATCTGAAGCAGCTCTGTCAATAATTGCTTTTAATTCATCAGCGATCCGGTCAGTATCGCTGAGAAGCGGCCTCAAGTCGTTGGCTCCAATTGTGCTTTTCAAAGCCTCCATAGACACCCATTCGGTTGTTTTCCAGTAGTTCTGAACGTCAATAACTGCCTTCTCCGGATTTTCCACCTCAAGCTCTACCGCAGCTGTGACATCAATGGGAATATTGTCTTTTGTCAGGGTCTTTGTTGCCTTTACTTCATAAGTAGTGATTCTGATATCAACGATCCTGGCAATTGAGTAAATGAAAGGAGGAATAAGAAAAAAGCCAGGACCGCGGGCACCCACAGATTTCCCCAGTCGGAGAAGAACCATTCTCTGCCACTGCGGCAGCACATGTACCATCTTAGCGAAAAGATTGGCAACCCAGAAAATGGCAATGGTCAGCAAACCGATCCAAAGCACCGAACCGTCAAATTTAAAGCGGGAAACAGTGAAATAAGGCAAAACAAACAACATCCACAATGGTGCAAATATCACAAGGCGTATCAACCCTCGCATGAAATTCTGTACAGAGTTCCTCATAACCATCTCAACCCCTCCTTTATCTGGTGATAAACACTCTACTGCTATTTATACACCAATGTTGATGAGTACCACAAGGATACTTCCGGGATTGCTTCAGCTGCAAGCAATCCCTTCAAACACACCAAAGCGGGCTTGCAGAGGCAGTAGTAATACATTATCGTCAGTCTGGCTCTAAATACATACAAGGAGGAAGAATGAAGAAGTCTGCAGGTATTTCTGTTTTGCTGGCTTTATTGTTGATCACAGGCAGTGCGTTTGCCGGTGACCCGTTCATCGAGGATATTATGGGTAATGGGGTTTTAATAACTTTCAGCATACTGATCAATCTTGCAGTTATGGCTTTCTTAATAATGGCACAGTGGAAACTTTTTGTAAAAGCGGGGGAAGAAGGATGGATAGCTCTTATCCCGATATATAATGCTGTAATTATGATGAAAGTAGCCGGTAAACCCGGGTGGTGGGTTGTCCTGCTGTTCATACCTTTTGCCAATCTTGTGGTTGCTATTTTGATGAATATCGGCCTGGCACGGAACTTCGGCCGCAGTGACGGATTTGCAATCGGTCTGATGTTCCTGCCATACATCTTCCTGCCTGTTCTCGGCTTTGGTGACTCAAAATATTCGCCGGTACTTCCAACAGTTTAATTTCCTGCAGCGCATGCGGTAGTTTCACAGCTACCGCATGCTTTTTGAGACAAACTGGAATCTGTCAAATGAAACCTCCGACCGCCGCAAGCGGGGTACCTAAAAGTCAAAGTCAAAATTCAGCTGCGCTGAATACAGCTTCTTGTACTCTCTTCCCTGATTGCTCAGGGAGGGGGTTTCTGCATTCAGATCTTTTGGTTACAATTAACATCACTCTCACCGTACTCAGTTATTCCTGGAATCTCACCTGCGTTGACTCAATCTGTATTTACGTAACGTCAATCAATTTGACAGGTTTCTTCTTGCACTCTTATTGCCTATTATATGTGTGAAAGATTCATGGCAAACGATCTATGCAATATCCGTGAAGTCAGAGGGGGAGACAATGAAGGCTGTATCCTGCTTTTCCACCAACATGGATCCCTATCGTGCTGGAATTGAACTGGCAGATAAACTCTCAGCTATTCAACCTGAAGTGATCTTTCTTTACCCCACTATACACTACAATGGTTCACCGGAAATTGTGGAAGCGATCTTCGACGTACTGGATTCGAAAAGCACTGTACTCATAGGTAATACTGTTGATGGATTCTATGAACAAAATAAAGTTGCCGGAGTTGGGGTGTCAGCACTGGGACTGAATTCAAGTGGGGCTGTAAAATGGCACTTGCAGTATGGCTCTGGTGTTGGGGAATCTCCATTTGACACCACTGCAAATTGTATTACCGGATTAAACAAAGTATGCAGCCAGTTATCTCCTTCATTGTACTTTCTGGCGTCAGACTTCAGAACAGACACCGATGCCATTGTGGAGGCACTGAGAAAAACAGCCACCGGACCTGTGGTGGGCGGCCTTGCTGCAGACGATTACTCATTCCATGAATGTTTCGTCTATGTGAACAAGGAAGTTTTGACAGATA
This sequence comes from Candidatus Sabulitectum sp., assembly GCA_029940175.1. Lineage (GTDB taxonomy): Bacteria > Fermentibacterota > Fermentibacteria > Fermentibacterales > JCC-6 > Sabulitectum. The sequence goes on from JAOZRM010000058.1 coordinate 3,224, forward strand.
GTATTGCTATTCTGGCAGTGGAGGGAGATCTGCTTTTCAACATTAGTGTTGCAAACACTTTGCAGCCAATGGGCGAACCCGGAAGAATCACAGACTGCAGCAGAACTCAGGTTAAATCCATCGACAGTATTCCCGCCATGGATTTTATTGAGCGGGAACTTGGTAAACCACTGGAAGTTGTTGATCAGGGAAACATTGTCTTCAGACTTATCGAAAATGAGGTTCCTGGAGAACACAGGATCACAGGTCTCTTGTTGCCTGATGACAGAATGCTGGACAGCAGCATAAAACTATTCGGGAAAATTGATCATGGGAAACGGGTTCAGGTCTGCCTTGCACCTCCAGAAAGGATATTGCAGGATGTGAAAGATATCGGTATTTCTCTCAAGGATCTCCCCTTTAAGCCAATTGCTGCTCTGATAGTAAGTTGTGCCGGACGCAAGAAAGTTCTTGCCGACAATATCGGTAAGGAAGTCAAGGAAATTATTCAAAGTTTTCCTTCTCTGGAAGCTCTTGTGGGGTTTCCGTCCTTCGGGGAATTTGGCCCCCTTCGAACTGATACTGGTTACTCCCAGCCTCTCTTCCACAACATGACCTTTATACTGCTGCTCATCGGGGAGTAGACAATGAAAAACGTATTCATCAGCCTTTCTCCAGATCCTCCAAAGGGTTTTGAATACAGAACACCTACTAAGCGCGACCTCAGAGGCAGCCGTGCAGCCATTCTTTGTCATTCTCTTGAAAATGCGTTGGCTCTCATGGAAAACTTTACTGAATATGTTTACGGGATTGTGATTACAGAAGGAGAGAAATTCAGTCAATCAAGCATTGGTCCAGAACTGTGGCATATGGTAATACCCACTGTAATGATACCGGGCTTGCATAAGATGATCTCCATCTTCTTCGACATTATGGCAAACGGTCAGAAAGCCCTTGATGAAAACAGCAGCCTGAAAATTGAGCTGTCTCTTAGTCGTAAAATTCAGAAACAGACTCAGATCAGTTACAATCAGAGCACAGGGCGATTGATCAACAAAGTTTCTGAGATTCGTCACATCATCGACTACGCTCAGTTCGGTGTTTTTCGAACCGATGTCATGGGAAGAATTTTTCTTGCTAATCCGGCTCTAATAAAAATTTTTGGATACTCTTCTCTTGAGGCAATGAACAAGATAGGATTGCAGAACATCTACCTGTATAAGTCGGATCGCGAGCGTCTCCTTTCTCTCGTGAAGCAAGGTCCAGTCAGAGAGTTTGAAACCAAATTTATCAGGGCCGACGGAGCCATCATCGATGCTCTTCTTACCTTATACCCTATTTTTGACGAGGATGGCGCTCTGCAATTCCTAGAGGGCAATCTCGTAGACATTACAGAGAGAAAACTGGCGATAAAAGAACTTCACAGTCTGCGCAACTACCTCTCCAACATTATCGATTCTATGCCCTCAGTGCTACTGGGGGTAGATACTGGTGGACGGGTTACTCTGTGGAACAAGACTGCAGAACAAACAACAGGAACTTCGGCATCAATGGCGAAAGGCAGATACCTTGCCGATGTTTTTCCCAAAATGTCCACCGAAATGGAAAAAATTGCGTCCAGTATACAAACCAGAGAGATAATAGTGGAAAAAAAGAGGCCCTTCGCATCCGGGAATCTTACTAATTACGAGGATGTGACAATCTTTCCACTTACTGGTCACGATTTAGACGGTGCCGTTATTCGAATTGATGATGTCAGTAAGCAATGCCAACTGGAGGAACAGCTTAATCACAGTCGCAAAATGGATGCAATCGGGCAGCTTGCCGGTGGAGTAGCTCACGACTTCAACAACATGCTGGGAGCAGTTATAGGAGCAGCCGAGCTTCTTAAATCTCCTGATGTCAGCCTTGGAAAAGAGGAAATAGAGTGTGTTGATATGATAATCAATGCAAGTACCAGAGCTGCAGATCTTACCGCCAAACTGCTTGCATTCGGACGCAAAGGAAAAATCATTACATCCGTTGTAGACATACATAATGTAATTGATGATACAGTCTCTATGCTCCGCAGCACTATTGATAAGAAAATAGCTATTACGGTAAATAACAACGCAACAGTACATACCATAACAGGAGATGCTTCAGGACTGCACAGCACACTTATTAATCTTGGAATAAATGCAAGCCACGCAATGCCCAATGGCGGTAAACTCGTGATTGAAACAACAAATATTGTTCTTGATTCCACTTACTGCAGCAACAGTCCATTTGAAATCGAAGAGGGTAATTACATTGAGATAGAGGTTCATGATACCGGGTGTGGAATTCCAGCTGAGAATCTCCTGAAAATATTTGAACCATTCTTCACCACAAGCGAGCAGGGCTCAGGAACCGGCTTGGGGTTAGCGGCAGTATACGGTACCGTGCAGGATCATATGGGTGCTATCAACGTGCGCAGCCAGGTAGGTATTGGCACATCCTTCAAGATAGCCCTGCCGTGCCCAGGGGAGAATTCACATATTCAACAGAATGAAACAAGTACCGTCACCGGGTCGGGCCAGATCATGCTGGTGGATGATGAGGAGCTTATCAGAGTAGTAGGAAAACTCATGCTGGAGGAAATGGGATATTCGGTTCTGCTTGCAGAAAATGGCAGGATCGCTGTTGAGATATTCAAGGAAAAATTTGCAGAGATCAATCTTGTTATTATGGACATGATCATGCCTGAAATGAACGGCCGAGAAGCCTTCACAAAGATGCGTGAGATCCACGAAAGCTGTAAAGTGATTATTTCCTCGGGTTTCTCCAAATCAAAGGATATTGAAGCCTTGATGAATGAAGGACTTTCCGGATTTATCCAGAAACCATACAGAAACTCTGAACTCAGTCAGCTTCTGGTCCAGGTTATGTCTTCCTGATCGGGCATTATCTATGCTCATTGGATGGTGTCGCGGTTTCGCAAACGGATTTTTACTATCATCTCATCCAGTGCCTGCAGGAATCTTGACCTATCCTTTTTTGCAAAAGGTTTTGGTCCTCCTGTGACTACCCCCTGTTCTCGCAGATCTGTCAGGAGATTTCTTAAAGAAAGAACGTCACCGATGTTGTCCGGTGTGAAAGGACGCCCTGTGTTACCAAGAACCAGCGCTCCCTTCTTCAGGCACCTTGAAGCCAGAGGTATATCTCCCGAGATCACAATGTCGTCAGCACCTGCATGTTGAACAATCCAGTCATCCGCAACATCTGCCCCTTTGTCCACAACAACCAGATCAAGCCAGCTTAATGCCGGGACACGCATCCATGAGTTTGAAACCAAAACAACCTTTAAACCATATCGCTTTGCCACCCGGTACACTTCCTGCTTCACCGGACATGCATCAGCGTCTACAAAAATGTTCAACAACTGTACTACCTTCTTTCGTCACTATTCTTTCGGGGAGTTCCGATTATTGCGAATCATGGATCCAACCACAATTCCCCTGGAGCATATCCGAGTAAGCAGCATTACACCAAACAAGGCGCTCCCCTGCGTAGTAAGGGAAGAGCGATATCAACAATCACTGAACAATGCTTCTTTTCAAGCACAATAACAATTAATCAAATGGAGACGAGATCAGAAAAGATGTACTGCGCTGGCTTTGAAAGACAGGTGGACGCTAGAACCGGGAGAAATAGCCAGCTCATTCAGAGCACCGGTTGTGATTGCGGCAATTAAGGAAACATTGGCGACATCCACAGTAACATCCCATGTTGTACCGTTCCGCTCAATGGATTGAACAACTCCCGAGAAGCGATTTCGCTCGCTTGTAGCTTTCTCAGAAAGAGATAGAACTATAACTTCCGGTGGTATTGCAAGAAAACCAGAACCATGCTTCAGCCCAGCATGTGCCACAGTCAAATGCTTCACCTTTGCCTCTGATCCTATGAATTCAGCATGCAGGATATTCCTCAAGCCAGTAAATGAAGCCATAAAATGGTTCTCAGGTTTGAACATTATATCATCCATTGATCCGGATTGCTCTATGAAACCTTCACGCATGACTGCACCAATGGACCCTATGGCAAGAGCATCAGTAAAATCATGGGTTGCCATGAGAAAAGTGGTTCCAGTTATTGAATGGATCTCTTTTAATCTCACAAGCAGATCCCGCTTGAATTCGGGGTCAAGGGATGTGGTGGGTTCATCAAGAATAAGCAGTTCAGGTTCTAGAACAAGAGCTCTGGCAAGTGCTGTTCTACGCCTCTCCCCTCCGGAAAGAGTGGAGGCGTCTCTTTTAGCAAATCCATCAAGCCCCACAAATGTAAGTATCTCTTCAACACGCCTGGATATCTCCACCTGGGAAACACCCCTTATTTTAAGTCCCCACGCGATATTAGAGAGAATTGTTCCACTGAACATCACCGGGCTCTGGAACATTGTTGCAATCTTCCGTCTGGTTTGAAGAAGTTTCTTCCCCTTTCCGGGAAGAGAGGTTCCTTTGAACAGTATTTCCCCGAAATCAGGTTTATCCAGCATACCTGCAACTCTGAGAAGAGTGGTCTTTCCACAACCGGTTGGACCCATAAGCACAAAAAAACTGCCTTTGGGCACATCGACTGAAACGTTATTCAATATTTTGTTCTTTTCCCTTGTCAAGCGAATATTCTTCATCTGCAGGATCATTTCCGACCTCCATGCTGAAGAAGATTTACGAGAATGCTTACCACCATGGCCAGAGAAAGAAGTATTAAACCAAGAGCGATTGACGAAGCAGTTTCGCCTTTACCGACCCCAAGGGCAATTGCAGTAGTAAGAGTTCTAGTGTAACCGGCGATGTTCCCACCAACCATGATGGCAACACCAACTTCAGATACTGCTCTGCCAAATCCCATCAGCACCGACGTGAGCATTGTGTACTTTGCCTCTGTGAGAACCTTAAGAATCATAGTTCCCCGACCTGCCCCAAGAGCTGTAGCTGTGTCTTCAAGCCCTTTTCCCATGCCCTGAAGAGCTGAAATGGTCAATCCTATCATTATGGGTGCTATCAGCACTATCTCTCCCAGAATTATCGCCCATGGGCTGAATAGAAGCCCCATTGAACCCAGCGGGCCAGTCCTGGAAACCATGAGAAAAACAAGCATACCCACGAAAACCGTGGGCACGCTGTACATGGTCTGAATGAAACCAACAACAAAGCGCTTGCCTCTGAATCTGTTGAAATGAATCAAACAACCCAGGGGAATAAATAGCAGTGCTGCTGCAAGGGTGGATGTAGAAGCGATCAGCAAAGTCCGCAGGGCTATGGAGAAAACCACAGGGTCACCAGTGATGATCATCCGGAGGGCAATGCTGAACGCTTCAAGCAAATGGGACACGAATCCTCCTAAATATCCTCTCCTGCACAAGGGGTGAAGAGTTGCATGCCATAGACTTCAACACCATAATCACCAATAAGCTGCTGAACTTCAGCTGATATGAGGAACTCAACCAGAGCACGTGAAAGCTCCGGATTTCTTGAGGTTTCAACCTGAAGAACAGAATAGACATTAAGCAGGGCATCACCCTGGTCTACAACAGGCACAAGCTCAAGGTCACCCTGATAAGCCAGATATGTACCTATATCAGTCAGAGTGTACCCCTGCATTTCATTTGCCATTACCAGTGTTGGCCCCATGCCACTTCCACCCTCCACGTACCAGGCTCCAGCGGTGCGAACATCAGTATCGTAATCAAAACCGGCAGAAGCCCATATGGATTTTTCCTTGCCATGTGTTCCGGAATCGTCACCTCTGCTCACAAAAATTGCTTCACCGTTATCCATAAGAGCAGTAAAGGCATCCTGCGGGCTCAGGTCTGCTAATCCCGCTGGATCAGCAGCAGGTCCCACGATCAGGAAGTAATTGAACGCGAAGGGGACCCTTTCCACGCCGTAACCCTCTGAAACGAAAAGTTCTTCTCTCGTCCGGGAGTGGACGGTAATTACATCAACATCACCACGTCTGCCCCAGTCAATTGCCTTACCGGTACCTGCATAAAGCACATCCAGCTCAACATCATACTGTTCTTCGAACATTGGTTCCAGGTAACCCCAGAGACCTGTATCGTAGAGACTTGTGGTGGTAGCAACACGAAGACGCTCAACTCTGGCCATGGGCTCAACTGCAACTGATCCGGAAACTTCTTCTGCTGAAGCTTCTACCTCGGCGGTTTCTACAGGCTGCGGTTCTTCACCACATCCGGCCAAAACAAAAGCAAGTAAAAACAGGGAAACAGCAAGAGACTTCTTCAAGTTCATGAACTCCTTGAATGATTGACTTATTTGATAAGGTCTGCAAACGGGAAAGCCGAATATATCCGTTATGTTTTATGTGCACAACCCTAGTAGAGGTGATAGTTGTACAGGAGTACCGCAGTTGATGGATTTAAGTTATTGTTGGATACAGGAGGAATTATGATTTCATTTATATGTAACAATAAGGAAGTAACTGAAAGCTGCACAGGCGGGCTTCCCGTTCTTGACTGGATACGATCACAGACTGGCCTTAAGGGCACCAAAGAAGGATGCCGTGAGGGAGATTGCGGTGCTTGCACAGTAATTGTAGGCAGACCTGGCGATTCGGGAATTGAATACTCAGCAGTTTGTTCATGCCTGCTGCCGATGGGAGACATCCATGGTTGCCACCTGGTGACGATCGAAGGTTTGACAACAGGCAACAGTGAGGATCTAACTCCTTTTCAACAATCATTCTATGATGAAGCAGCTTCTCAGTGTGGATTCTGTACACCTGGTATGATAATGAGTCTTACAGGTTTCCTCCTTGGATCACATAAACTTACAACCTCTGCAGCCATAGAATCTCTTGACGGCAATATCTGCAGATGCACAGGTTACATTTCGGTAAAGCGTGCTGTGGAGAATGTTATGTGCGAGCTTCCGGAGCCTACGGAAAACCGCCTGGAAATGCTGATTGAAAAAGGACATATACCCGAGTATTTCAGAACAATTTCTGTAAGACTGAGCAAGCTGCCGGCGCACAGTACCTCGGTTGATGGGCCTGTTATCGCCGGTGGCACCGATGTCTACGTTCACTCAAGCGATGAACTGGCTGGCAGACATCCTTCATTCCTCTCCAGACGTGATGATCTTGGAAGAATTGTTACAGATAATGACCTTGTCAGAATTGGATCCGCCGTTACTTTTACACAACTGCGGGAATCCTCTGTGATCACCGATCTTTTCCCTGACTTGAAGGAATTTCTTTCAAGAGTTTCGTCAACTCAGATCAGGTCAAGAGCAACAGTGGGTGGAAACATTGTTAATGCATCTCCCATTGCAGACATGGCCATTGTGTTCCTTGCTCTGAATGCATCAGTAACTGTTTCAAACAGAATAATTCCTCTCAGCGAGTTTTACCTGGGTTACAAGAAGCTGGATATGCAGGAGGGAGAAATTCTTACAGAAATTTCTTTCACTCTGCCCGAACCGGGATCAGTCCTGTCCTCGCTGAAGGTGGGTAAACGAGAGTATCTGGACATTGCCAGTGTAAATTCATCTATGCTTCTCAGAATTGAGGATGAGAATGAGAATGAGAGTAACGTTATTCTTTTCGCAAGAGTTGCCGCAGGAGGTGTATCTCCTGTTCCACTTCTTCTAAAAAGAACAGGCGATTTCCTGAAAGGTAAAATTCTTTCCGAAAATATTCTGCAAACAGCCTGCTCGGTGGCTGTAGAGGAAATTTCTCCTATAAGTGATGTTAGAGGCTCAAAGGAGTACAAGAGGGAACTATTGATGGCTCAGATAAGGGCTCACCTCACAAGAGGAGTGATGAAATGAAGCACTTTGATGCTAAACTTCATGTAAAAGGAAAATCAATATTTGCAGGAGATATTCCGGAACCTGAGGGCACACTTCATGCAGCAGTATTCACTTCACAACACGCTCACGGAAGAATACTTTCTCTGGATACATCAAAAGCAGAGGGTTTTCCAGGAGTGATCAGAGTGGTTACAGCGGGGGATATTCCAGGAGAGAATGAAATAGGGAACATTGTCATGGATGAACCTCTCCTTGCAGGAGACACAGTTCACTTCATCGGAGAACCTGTAGCAATAGTACTGGCCGAAACCAGATCACAGGCTTACAAGGCCAGAAACGCTGTTTCAATGGAAATAGAGGAACTTGAGGCTGTGACAGACCCCAGAGAAGCAGCGCGGCAGGGAGATCTGATCGTTCCTCCCAGAACTTTCTCCTGTGGCAACATACATAAAGCAGAATCCGACTGCATTCACTTGATCAGCGGAACGGCTGAAACAGGAGGACAGGAGCACCTGTACCTTGAAACACAGAGTTCTCTCTGTACACCTGGAGAAGGAAATGCCCTCCAGATCACCTCGTCTACTCAGAGCCCTTCATTTGTACAGAAGATTGCTGCCAGGGTACTGGGACTGCCAATACATCTAATTCAGGTGGATGTTCTCAGACTGGGCGGCGCTTTCGGAGGCAAGGAAGACCAGGCTACCCCCTGGGCTGTCATGGCAGCTCTGGGAACACACCTTACAGGAAGACCGGTAAAGTTAATTCTGAAAAGGCACGAGGATCTGATAAACACAGGCAAACGGCATCCCTATTCCTGTGATTTCAGGATCGGCTTAAATGAAGATGGTAAGATCCTTCTTTGGGAGGTGGATTACTATCAGAACAGCGGAGCTGTTTCAGATCTCTCAACTGCCATTCTGGAAAGATCTCTTTTCCACAGTACAGCCAGTTATTTCATTCCAAATGTTGTCGCTACCGGTTATTGCTGCAGAACAAACCTTGCACCGAATACTGCATTCAGAGGTTTTGGAGGTCCTCAGGCAATGTTTGCCATGGAGGCAGCTATCCACAAGGCGGCCACAGAGACTGGGTTGCCTGTTGAGAAAATACAGAGAATCAACCTGCTGAACCCTGGAGACACCTTTCCCTACGGAATGGAATACACCTGCAATGAAGTGAGAAGTTCCTGGGAACTGGCTGAGGAATTCTCACACATCGCAGAAACCCGAAGATCTGTTCAGGAATTCAACAGTGTTAACAGATACATGAAGAAGGGTATCTCAATGATGCCGGTGTGTTTCGGAATTTCCTTCACCACAACTTTCCTTAACCAGGCAAATGCTCTGGTGCATGTGTACACCGACGGCAGCGTAGCCATCAGCACAGGTGCTGTTGAAATGGGACAGGGAGTAAACTCCAGGATCAGACAGGTTGCCGGTGAAATTTTCTCCATTCCAGTGGAACGCACAAGAGTTGAATCAACAAACACATCAAGAACGGCAAACACCTCACCCACAGCAGCAAGTTCAGGTGCAGACATGAACGGCAATGCTGCAGGGATAGCGTGCAGGGAGATAAGAGGAAGACTGCTGAAAGTGGCTGCAGAGAAACTCAATTGTGAAGCCGGGAACCTCTACCTGAAGAATTCAATGGTATGGAACAGAAATGGTAAGACGGATATTTCCTGGGATCAGCTTGTTGCCGCAGCTTACATGAACAGAACGGCACTCTCCAGCCATGCTCACTATGCAACTCCGGGCATCCACTTCGACAAGAAAACCGAAAAAGGCAGACCTTTTGCCTACCATGTTGCAGGTACAGCAGTAACAGAGGTGACAGTTGACTGCCTTCTGGGTACCTACAGAGTAGACAGAGTAAGCATTGTGCACCATGGAGGTAACCAGCTGAATCCTCTTCTTGATCGTGGCCAGGTGGAGGGTGCTCTGCTTCAGGGCATAGGCTGGGTAACCATGGAGGAGCTTGCCTGGGACGAGAAAAGCAAGCGGCTGCAGGCAGACACTCTGGCCACTTACAAGGTTCCGGATATAAGCTTCACACCGGACAATGTGAACATTCTCTTTGTTGAAGGCGAAGAACTGGAGGACGGTGTAGGATTGAAAGGCTCGAAAGCCATTGGAGAACCTCCTTTCATGTACGGAATAGGAGCCTGGTTCGCTATCCTTAATGCAATGAAAGCTTTTAGCCCGGAAGCTTTCCCCGGTTACACTGCTCCTATGACTCCTGAAAGGGTTTTGCTTGCTCTCACAGAAAAGAACAGAAGTTGAAATACAAACTTTCCGATGTTACCCGTGGTATGATCATCTATCCCCTTGGAGATAGCATAGCAGCTCTGCTGATGGATGAATTCTCGGTGCAGCGACTGCTGGGAATGATGATCGTTGGAGGGTTGATCTATTCTCTGGAGATTCCAGCGTGGTTCTCATACATAAGCAGAAGATACAAAGGGACGGCAAGAACGCTTATGGCCATACTCTATTTCAATCCTCTGTGGATTGCCCGGCACCTGCTTTTCATTCTTCTTTTCACAGGGCGAATATCTACAGTTCATTGGTCTCTTCTTACCATTGCTCTAAAATCCTTCGCATTCAATCTTCCGATTGCTTTTGCTGCTAACTATCTTATACAAAACAAATTATCGCTGAGTTGGAGATTCTTCTACAGTGCAGTATTTTCTTCACTAATGGCTATTTACTACGCACTAAGCAGGGTGATATTCAAATGAAGCATCTAGACCATTTTCTCAGTTCTACTCCGTTAAGATCCGTTCTATGCATTGTAGCGGAAATCAAGGGAAGCTGCCCGGGAAGAGTAGGGTTCAAAATGATCGTTCCTCCGGATGGAGCATGTGTGGGCTCTGTTGGTGGAGGTTCCATGGAATTCAGAGTAATCACAGCAGCACGCAAGATGCTGGTTTCAGGAGAAGAAAACCCCAGAATCATTTCCTTTGATCACACAGGTAATGCAGAACCGGACAAAGGATCCGGAATGATCTGCTCTGGCAGTCAAAAAATAATTCTGATACCCTCTTCCAATTCCAGACAGGAGCTTGAGGGAAAAAGGGGAATGCTGGTGAGCGAGAACGGTCTTCTTCTGCTTGATCAATCACCTGAATCTACCGGACTGCATATCTCCGGTGAGTCCTGGGAATACAAAGAGAAACTGCAGCCATCCCTCACGGTTTACATATTCGGAGGAGGACACTGCAGTCTGGCTCTCACACCGGTTCTTAACTCCCTTGATCTCAAGGTGATCATTATTGACGACCGCCAGCATGTCTGGACAATGGTGGAAAACAAGGCAGCATGGGAAAAGATCGTTCGAAGCTATGAAGAAGCTGACTCTCTGGTACCGGATCATGAAGATGCTCTTGTGGTGATAATGACAGCATCTCATAATGGAGATTCAGTAGTATTAAGACAGATGCTACCCAAGAATCTCAGGTATCTGGGAATGATGGGCAGCAAGGCAACGGCGAATCACATCCTTGCTGAAATGAGAAGCCTGGGGTTCTCAGAAGAACGAATCCGCACTGTGCATACACCGATTGGTATTCCAATCTCCAGTCAGACTCCAGCGGAGATCGCAGTAAGTGTGGCAGCGGAGATCGTTAAGGTTCTGAACAGCAGGTAATTATCGATTCAAAAGGCTGTTCACAAAAGGTATTGCAAACACCAGGAATACCAGAACTGCAATGAATATCAAAAAACCTTTTGAATTGCCTTTTTCAGGTGCAACTTCTTCAGAACCGGATTTGTCTTTTAATGCTCCCAGAATAAGCAAACCAATAATGGACAGCAATCCCAGCAGACAAAATGCAGGATGTCTGCCCTTGGACACAGCATAGTAATAGAAGGCAACCAGCAATACTACAGAACCGGCAATCTGCAACTCCGGTGATATTATGATAGCTCCGTAAGCTTGAATAATTATTCCGGGAATTCCAATTGCCAGACTCAGATTGTTAAACTTTTTTATCAATTCAAACTCCTATGATCTGCTGCGAGGCAATGGCTCTATTCCCCGGTAATTACGAGAAGTGTTTGGAGATCAGAATCGCAGAAATAAATATCAACCTGGCTTCCATTAAAAACGTTTTCTGATAATTCACCAGTGAAGGCCTCTGCAACCGTAATGTACTCTGGATCAGTATCAAGTCCTGCTCGTGTGATCATGTAAAATTCAAATACTTCTCCGGTCTTCGAAAGCAGCACTGATTTTTCGTTACCGTCATAAAACCCGGAAGCAACAAGATATTCTCCCAATCGAACTGCTTCATCACTGGTAACACCTGAAAGGTAGAAAAGCTGACCTCCGTTGAATTCAAGTGCAGCAATTACTTGAAGCGTTTA